>JBEKFN010000058.1:0-15161 GCA_050013295.1 Terriglobales bacterium | reverse complement strand
GAGCATGGTATTCCGGCCATCGACATGGTGGTGGTCAACCTTTACGCCTTTGAAAAGACCGCCGCCAAGCCGGGCGTGCGCTTCGAGGAGTTGATTGAGAACATCGACATCGGCGGGCCGTCGATGATACGTTCGGCGGCGAAGAATTTTCAGGATGTCGCGGTCGTTACCTCGCCCGCCGATTACGGCGCGATTGCCGAGGAGATGGCACGGTCGGGCGGAGCGCTGTCGCTGTCCATGGAAACGAAGTGGCGGCTGGCGCAGAAGGCGTTTGCGACAACTGCGGCCTACGATTCGGCCATCGCTTCGACGCTCGAGCGCGTCGGCAGTAACTTCGAACTGCACCCATTTGAGTTAAAACCAGCGCAAGGCTTTCCCCAAAATCTGCGGCTGGCGTTTCAAAAAGTGGCGGACCTGCGCTATGGAGAGAATCCGCATCAGAAGGCTGCGATGTACACGGACGGTTCGGGCGGGGGGGTGGCGAGCGCGCGCCAGTTGCAGGGCAAAGAGCTTTCCTACAACAACATTGTCGACCTGCAAGCCGCTTGGGATCTGGCGCAGGAGTTTCAGGAGCCGGTTTGCGCCATTATCAAACATACGAATCCCTGCGGAACCGCTACCGGCAAGACGCTCGCCGAGGCTTACGTGCGGGCGCTGGAATGCGATCCGGTCTCGGCGTTTGGCGGAGTGATTGGAGTGAACCGCACGGTGGATGCTGCAGCCGCTCGCGAAATGGCCAAGCTTTTTCTGGAAGTGATCGCCGCTCCCGCATTCGATGAAGGCGCTAAGGCGGCGTTTGCCTCGAAGAAAAATCTGCGGCTGGTCGAGGTTCCTGCCGGACAGCAAAACTGGGTTTTGAAAAATATTTCTGGAGGCATACTCGTCCAGGATGCGGATCTTCACCAGCTAGCCGAAGGCGATCTGAAAGTGGTTAGCAAGCGCCCTCCCACCCCGGAGGAAAAACGGGCGCTGCTGTTCGCCTGGAAGGTTTGCAAGCACGTGAAGTCGAACGCGATTCTATATGCCCGCGAGGGGCAAACGGTGGGCGTCGGCGCCGGACAAATGAGCCGCGTCGATTCCTGCAAACTGGGCGCGAGGAGGGCGCAGTTGCCGCTGAAGGGTACGGTGGCCGCCTCCGATGCCTTTTTTCCCTTTCCGGACGGCGTCGAGGAAATCGCCAAAGCGGGAGCGACCGCCATTATTCAGCCGGGAGGCTCGGTGCGCGACCAGGAGGCGATCGACGCTGCAGACCGGCTTGGACTGGCTATGATCTTCACCGGGGTGCGGCATTTTAGGCATTAGCCATATGCACGTGTGGAAGCGGGGCTTCGCCCCGCTTGGACGGGGCAGAGCCCCGTCACCACACGACAAAACCTCCGGAACTCCCAAAGCCCCTGTACCTCTGGCTTTAGGTCCGGCCTGTGCTTTCTCGCCACGAAAAGGCTTGCCAAGGGTAGAATAAGAAAATCCGGGTCGCCGCGGATCAGCATCCAATCAGGTGGGCTGCAATTTGCATGTTTTGGGATTTTTCATGAAAAAACAGTTGTGGATCGTCATTGTCGTTCTTGCGGGATATTTCTTACTCGCCCAGAATTTACTGGCGCAAAGTCAGCCCGCTCGCGTCACGGATTCCCCGGCGGTTGCCGGCGCGCAGTCCGCCACCAAGGGCAAGACGCCCGACCGCGCCGCCGCCTACTACCACTTCGCCCTGGCGCACATGTACGAGGAACAAGTGGCCACATACGGCCGCAGCGAATTGGCGAATAAAGCGATCGAGGAATACCGCGCCGCGATTGATGCCGATCCGACCTCCGCGTACCTGACCTCGGGCCTGGCCGAGCTCTATGCCAAGACCGGCCGCATTCGCGACGCCGTGGTCGAGGCGCAGGACATCATCAAGCGCAATCCCAATAATCTCGAGGCACGCCGGCTGCTGGGAAGGATCTATCTGCGCTCGCTTGGCGACATGCAGGCCGGGAACGGTTCGGAGAGCATTCTGAAACTGGCGATCGAGCAGTATGAGCAGATCGTCCGCCTGCAACCCGACAGCATGGATGACCACCTGCTTCTCGGGCGCCTGTATCGCTTGAACAACGATCTGCAAAAAGCGGAGAGCGAATTCAAGACCGCAGTAAAACTCGATCCGGAGTCGGAAGAGGCGGTCACCACCCTGGCCTATCTCTACAACGAACTGGGCGACACGGCTCGCGCCGCGCAGGTGCTGAGTTCGGTGCCGAACGGGGAGCGCTCGGCCAAGCTCTATTCGGCGCTCGGTTACACCTACGAGCAGCAAAAGCAATATAAGGGCGCCATCGAGGCGTATCGGCACGCGATTGAAATGGACCGCGACAACCTGGACGCGATTCGCGGCTTGGCGGAGAACCTGCTGAACGATGGCCAGGCCGATGCCGCTCTTGAACAATACAAAGTGATCGCGGATGCGAATCCGGAAGATGCGCAAACCTACGTGCGCATCGCGGAAATCTACCGCAAGCAGGGCAAGTTCGATCTCGCGCTCGAGCATCTGAAAAAAGCCGAGTCCATGGTGCAGGATTCGGTCGAAGTTCCCTACAACATTGCCGCCATCTACCAGGCGCAGGGCCGCTACGACGAAGCCGTTCCGATCATGCGCGACCTGCTGAAGAAATCGGAGAAGCCCGAGGGCAAATACTCGAACGGCGAGAAGAGTAATCGGGCGGTGTTTCTGGAGAGGCTGGGCACGATCTACCGCGACCAGGGGAACAATCAGGCTGCCAACGAGATTTTCCGCCAGATCGTCGGCCTGGGGGGCGATGAAAACATCGAGCGCGGTTATCAGCAGATCATCGATACCTGGCGCGAAGCCAAGGAATGGCAGAAGGCTACCGACGCTGCCAAAGAGGCGGTGCAGAAGCTGCCCACGAGCCGCGATCTGAAGATGGTGCTGGCGGCGCAGCGGGCCGATATGGGCGAGGCCGACCAGGCGCTCAAGGACGTCCGGGCCATGTTGAAGGGGGGCGCCAACTCCAGCTCCAACTCCAACACCGACGACCGGCAGGTCTATATCACCCTGGCGCAGATGTACACGCGGCTGCACCGGTTCAGCGAGGCTGAGCAGGTTCTCGACAAGGCCGAGGCGCTATCGAGCAAGCCGGAAGACAAGGAGTATGTGTGGTTTCTCCGCGGCTCAACTTTTGAGCGTCAGAAGCGCTACCCCGAGGCGGAAGAACAGTTCAAGAAGGTACTGGCCAGCGATCCGGAGCATGCTTCGGCGCTGAATTATCTGGGCTACATGCTGGCCGACCAGAACATGAAGCTGGAAGAAGCGCTCGGGTACATCAAGCACGCCGTGGATCTCGATCCCGCCAACGGCGCCTATCTCGATTCCCTGGGCTGGGCTTACTTCCGCCTGGGAAAATATGAAATGGCGGAAGACAACCTGCTGAAAGCTTCGCAGAAAATCAATACCGATCCCACCGTCCTCGACCACCTGGGCGATCTGTACCAGAAAACCGGACGCCTGAAGCTGGCTGCGACCAACTGGGAGCGGGCGCTGACCGAGTGGAACCGCACCCTTGCCGCGGACGTCGATCCGGCAGACCAGGCGCGAGTGCAGAAGAAGCTCGATTCCGCGAAGATGAAGTTGGCCAGGGAAGAGGGCGCGAAGCAGTAGAATGTTTCCCTGTAGAGACGCGGCTTGCCGCGTCTCCCGCCGCGTGCTTCTCATCGTTATCCAAAGAGACGGGGCAAGCCCCGTCTCTAATCGAACTGCTAAACTTTGTTCATGCTCGCCGACTATGCGGTGCGCGTGGAAGAATCTCGTGGACGCCGCCATCCCGAGCCGACGCATCCCTACCGCAACGACTTTCAACGCGACCGCGATCGTGTCATCCATTCGCGCGCCTTCCGCCGGCTGGAAGCGAAGACTCAGGTTTTCACCCGCCGTTACTCCGACCATTTCCGCAACCGGCTGACGCACACCATCGAGGTGGCGCAGATCTCGCGTACCATCGCTGCGCAACTTGGACTGAGCACCGATCTGGTGGAGGCGCTCGCCCTGGTGCACGATCTCGGGCACCCTCCTTTCGGTCACTCCGGAGAAAAAGCGCTCGACGCCGCCATGCGCCAACACGGGTTTTCGTTCGATCACAACCTGCACGCGCTCCGCATTGTCGAGGACTTCGAAATCCGTTACGCCGCTTTCCGCGGGCTGAATCTGACCTTCGAAGTCCGCGAGGGCATCATCAAGCACTCGCACGATTATGGCGCCGATCAACATCCGGAACTCGCCGAGTATCTGCTCGATCAACGGCCGCCGCTCGAAGCGCAGCTCATCGACCTGGCCGACGAGATTGCCTACAACACCGCCGATCTCGACGACGGTTACGAAGCGCGGCTGCTCACGGTCGAGCAGATTGCGGACAGCGTGGATCTTTTTACGCGGCATTACAGCGAGGCCAGAAACCGGTACCCGAATGTTGCCGAGAAGCTGGTCTTTAACGAGGCGTTGAAAAGCATTTTTGACGGCTTTGTCGGAGACCTGATTACGAATACGGCGAAACGCGTGGAAGCCGCGGGCGCGCATTCTCTGGAAGATGTTCGCCGCCACAGCGAGCGGCTTGCCGCCTTCAGCCCGCCGGTCGAAGAGGAGCGCCGCCGGTTGAAAGACTTTCTCTACGAAAATCTTTACTACAGCCCGGCGCTGGCGGCAGAGAAAGAGGACGCCGAGCGCATCACCGGAGAGCTCTTCGCCCACTGGATGGAGGAGCCCGACGATCTGCCGCGCAACTACCGCGAAAAAGCCGCCGCAGAGCCGCTGCCCCGCGTCATCTGCGACTACATCGCCGGCATGACCGACCCGTTCATCTATCAGCAGTATGAGAAGTATTGCGGGGGGTAGGTCTCAGCGCCAACTTAAGGCCCGGATTTTCGGGACGTCATCCGTTCGAAAAGCGGCAGCTCGGGAATTCCCCTTATGAGAACTGGGAAATTTGTTTCGTAGCCTTCAACTAATTGGCTTTTTAAGGTAATCTTAGGCCGCTTTTTAAGGAGGCCTTTATGGCGCAGAACACTCCGGTTGAAATGGTGCGGCACGCTTCGACGGTTTCCATTCTTTGGGGCGTCCTGCTGATTGTCTTCGGTACGGTGGCGATCGGTTCGCCATTTCTTGCCGCCGTGGCGGTTAACGTGGTGGTCGCCTGGCTGATTGTTTTGGCAGGCGCAGTCCACCTGATGCTTGCCTTTCACGCTCATGGAGCGGGGAGCATGATATGGAAGCTCTTGGTAGGGATCGCATATCTGTTCTTCGGCGCGTACCTGATCATGCATCCGGTGCTGGGCGTGGTGTCGCTTACTCTGATACTCGCATCGCTCTTTCTAATTGAAGGCATCTTGGACATCGTTCTGTTTTTCAAGATGCGCCCGATACAAGGATCGACTTGGGTACTGGTCGACGGGATCATTACCCTGCTGCTGGGGTTGATGATCTACGCGCAATGGCCGTCCAGCTCCGCTTGGGCGATTGGCACCCTGGTAGGCATCAGCATGATCTTCAGCGGAGTTGCGCGGGGGATGATGTCGTTGGCGGTGCGCAAGGCAATGGACACGGCATCGGCATCGTCGTCCTCGTTAGCGGCTTAGTGGGCTGAAGCTTCTGGCGGCAACTGGCCGGGCGAGGAGTGGACGGGTTCGACGCGTCAGGAAAAGCGCGTTCGGTAAAGTCGGCGTTTGCAGGGAACGGAGGAAGACGAGATGGGAGGACTGATTCCGCTAGGGGATGCGTCCCGGCGGCCCACGCGCATCCCCGTCGTCACCATCCTCATCATCCTGGTGAATGCGTTCGTTTTTGTGCGCGAGCTGATGGGTGGCGAGGCTTTCGTGTTCCAGTGGTCGGCGATTCCCACCGAAATTTTTTCCGGCCATCGCTGGATCACGATTCTGACCGCGATGTTCATGCACGCCAGTTGGTCGCACATCATCGGCAACATGGTCTTCTTATGGGCCTTTGGCCCGGAGATCGAAGACGCGATGGGCCGATGGCGGTATCTTGTTTTCTATCTGGTTGGCGGCCTCGTGGCCATGCTCGCCCAGGTCACAGCCAGCCCTCATTCCAGCGTGCCCAACCTGGGCGCGAGCGGGGCGATTGCCGCAGTGATGGGCGCGTTTCTGGTCACGTATCCTCGCGACCGGATTCGCTCGATTCTGCTGATCTTTGTGTTTGTGAAGATAACGTTCATCCCGGCCGCACTCTTGATCGGCTTTTGGTTTCTCACCCAGCTTTTCAACGCCGGTGCGGTGGCACAAGCGCAAACGGGAGGAGTGGCGTACTTGGCGCACATCGGCGGCTTCATCTTCGGGGTGGTCACGGCGCGTCTGTTCGAAGATCCGCGTCGAATCGTATTGCAAGGGAGCACAGAATAATTTCGAGGGCCGATGCTACGTAGCCGTCACTCGGGCAAAAGCCGGTCACGGCGCCGACGTTCCCGTCAACGGTATAACCGACAACACCACGGGGACATAATTTCTGGCGTGAATCATCTTCTCCTGAAGGAAAAGCCAGGCCTTGCAATGCGTTGTTGCCCCCGGTGACTTACTACTCGGACATGCCGCCGGGTCGTCCTGCGAAATGTCACTGGCTCCACGTGATCCGGTAAACCACACCCCCAGCGTCATCGCTCAGGTACATCGTCCCATCGCTGTCGAATACAATCCCCACCGGACGTCCCATCCAGCGGCCTTTGTGTTTTTCGCCCGACGCGAGCCATCCTGAGATGAAATCTTCCGCGCCGCCCACGGGCTGGCCTTTGTCGTCGAGTTTCACGCGCACAACTTTGTACCCCGTCGGAATGCTGCGATTCCACGATCCATGAAACGCAACGAAGATGTTGTTCCGGTACTCCGCGGGAAACCGCGACCCTTCATAAAACGCGAGTCCCAGCGGAGCGGAGTGCGCCTGCATCTGGACCTTGGGCTCGATCACACGCTGGCAGCGGTCTTTTCCAGTTTCAGATCCCGGCTTCGTGAAGTTTGAATCGGGCACGCGGTCGCCGTAGCAATAGGGCCAGCCAAAATCGCCGCCGTCTTTGCCGAGATCGACGATCACTTCCGGCGGCAGATCGTCGCCCAGCCAGTCGCGCCCGTTCACCGTGGCCCAAACTGTGCCGGTCTTCGGATTCACCGCCAGACCCACGGCATTGCGCAGTCCTTTCGCGAAGATCTTCTGGCCGCTGCCATCGGGATTGAATTCCATCACGGCCGCTCGCCGCGGGTCTTTTTCGATGCAGACGTTACAACTCGATCCGGCCGAGACGTACATCTTGCCGCCGTGAAACAAGAGGCTGCGGGTCGAGTGTCCGCCGCCGGTCGGCAGATCGGCGAGAGCTTTCGGATTGGACGCCCGCAGGTTCGCCTCGTCCCAGTCATAGCGGCGCACTTTGTCGTTTTCGGCGACGTACAGCTTGCCTTCATAAAACGCGAGCCCGTGCGGCTCATTCAGCCCGCTAAGAACATCCACTGTGCGCTCGGCTTCGCCCGTATGTTTGGAGTCGGGAAGCGCGACCACCTTGCCCTCACCCGATTCGCTGACCAGCAGGACGCCGCCCGGGCTGAAGACGATCATGCGCGCGCCGTCAATATTTTCGGCAAAAACTGAGATGTGGAATCCCGGCGGCGCTTTCAGTTGCTGGAGATCGAAACGAGTTTTCTCGGCAGCAAAATCGGCACGAGCAAGAAATGCGAGCAGAAACGGAAGCAGAAACGATGGCCGTTGCAGGTTTATTCGTTGCATATTTAGTGGGATGACTCCTCGGCGAGCTTGGTTCATTTCTTCAGTGATTCCTTCTTTCGGCTCCGGGAAGAAAAACCGTGCACGCAGTTTTTATATCAGTTTGCGCCAAAATTACCGCTCGGCGGGTGCGCTGCCACGGAGGATAGGGTACAATATATATGAAAAGAAAGCACTTGCATCCACGCTTGGCATCGGGGCATTTGGCACGCAAACTGTTTATAGAAAGGCAGGCCGCTGATAGGCCGGCTTTTCGAAGCAAGCTTTTTGAGGCATGCGTGGCGTCGGCGCTTGCCTTTCGTAAGGTTATCGAATCGGTTAACGGCGCAATCAAGATCGCGGCAATCAAAATCGCGTCGGAAGGCACCTGGAGTGGCTCCCCACTCCCCCAATTTTGGAGGAAATTAAAAATGAAAAACCGCACCATCTTCGCTGTGCTGCTCGCCGTAATCCTGGCGGTGCCAGTTTTCGCGCAAGACAATTCCGCCCCCATGAATCAGCCTGCGACAACGCAGGCTTCGTCTAGTCAGGCTTCGTCTAGTCAGACCGGGGCCCAAACGGCCACCGCCACCGGCAAAGATCCCTTGCAGCCGGAGACTCGCGAGGGCTTCTGGGGCCACATGAACCCGTTCGCACGCAAGAAATACGTTGCGCGGCAGACCCAGCCGATCCGCGACCGCGTCAACGAACTCGATGAGCTGACTGCCTCCAACACCAAGGCGATCAGGGATACCGACGCGCGGGCGCAGGCGGGAATCCTGCTCGCTTCGAACAAGGCCAATGAGGCCGACCAACATGCCATCGACGCCGGCAACAAGGCGCAGGCCGCGCAGCAGACCGCGCAACAAGCGCACACGCGCCTGAATACGGTCGAGCAGGTGGTCACCAACATCGACCAGTACCAGCCCACAACTCAAGCCGAAATACTTTTCAAGTCGGGACAGACGGTGCTGAGCAAGAACGCCAAGACCGCTCTCGATGAAATGGCCACCCCGCTGAAGGATCAGCGTGGCTATGTCGTCGAAGTCCAGGGTTTTTCTTCCGGTCGTGGACAGGCGGCGATCGCGAGTTCGCAGAAGATGGCCGAATCGGTCGTCCGTTATCTGGTTTTGAACCACGACATTCCGGTCTACCGCATTTACCTCGTGGGCATGGGCAATGCACCGGCTCCGGCTTCGACCAGCGATGCGAAGCCCAAGCGCATTACCGGCGGCCGGGTTGAAGTCAGCCTCCTGAAAAACAATCTGGAGCAGCTTGCTACGACCACCACGTCGACTCAGGATCAACAGCAGCAGCAGAAGTAGCAGCATTCTCTCCGGTTAGCCTCCCGTGAAAGCGGGAGGCTTTTTTGTTGGTGTGGGACGAGGGTTCGCCCCGTCCAAGCGGGGCGGAGCCCCGCTTCCACACGACGCTGGAGTCAAATATCGTGCTATCCTCCAACACATCATGGAAACTCTGTTCTACTGGCGCGCGTCTTCGCCCGTCGGCCCACTCTTTCTTGCCGCCTCCAC
Source organism: Terriglobales bacterium (assembly GCA_050013295.1). GTDB lineage: Bacteria > Acidobacteriota > Terriglobia > Terriglobales > Acidobacteriaceae > Acidiflorens. Next base: position 5,888 of record JBEKFN010000058.1, on the reverse strand, counting down.
CAAGGGCTTGGTGCGACTCGAATTCGACGGTCGAGTGCAGAAACTGAATCCGAGGACGATTCAGCTGCATGAGTCCAAATCAGCCCTCGCGCCCTATCTCCGCGAACTCAACGATTACTTCGCCGGTGAGCGCCGCGAGTTTTCGTTCCCTCTCGATCTTCGTGGAACCGAGTTCCAGCTTGCGTGCTGGCATGGGCTGCTCGAAATTCCATACGGCGAAACCCGCAGCTACCGCGAGATCGCTGAAGCCATCGGCCACCCCCATGCCTACCGCGCCGTCGGCATGTCGAACAACCGGAACCCAGTCGCCATCGTCGTCCCCTGCCACCGTGTGATCGCATCGAGCGGCTCACTTTGCGGTTACGGCGGCGGCCTCGAAATCAAACACAAGTTGCTCGAGCTTGAGCGAGCCGGTCTTCATTCTTGTCTTCCGCTGGGAATCGGCGCATAGACGCCGGGCAGGCGATTCCACTCGCTCTACGATGGGGCGATAAAGTGTGCCCACAACCTGTAAAATCGCTTCGGCCTGTCGAGGATCCCGTGCGTCCCACGATTCAGCAACTCAGCCGGCAGATTCGCGACCGCTCCATCTCACCCGTTGAACTCACCCGCGATTGCCTGGCGCGCATCGACCAGCTCAACCCAGCGCTCAACGCCTTCATCACGGTGACGGCCGACTCCGCTCTCGACCAAGCGCGGCGCGCCGAGCAAGAGATCCTCCGCGGAGAATGGCGCGGCCCGCTGCACGGCATCCCGATCGGGCTCAAAGACATTCTCGATACCGCTGGCCTGCGCACCACCGCCGCCAGCGCACTGTTCAAAGATCGCGTTCCCACCGAAGACGCCGAAGTTGTGCGCCGGCTGCGCGCCGCGGGCGCAATCATTCTGGGCAAGCAGAACCTGCACGAATTCGCCTATGGCGGCAGCTCGCTGATCAGCTGGTTCGGCGAGGTCCACAATCCATGGGACACTACGCGTCTGACTGGAGGATCTTCGGGAGGCTCCGCTGCCAGCGTCGCTGCTGGTCTCGGCTTTGCCGCTGTCGGTACCGACACCGCCGGTTCCATCCGCCTGCCCGCCGCCTATTGCGGAGTCGTCGGGCTCAAGCCAACGTACGGCCGCGTGAGCGCCCGCGGAGTCGTTCCCTTGTCATGGTCCTACGATCACGTCGGCCCGATCGCAAACTCGGTCTATGACGCGGCGTTGATGCTGCAAGTGCTGGCGGGCTACGACGCAGGCGATCCCGCCAGCATTGACGCGCCTGTCCCGGATTTTGTCGTCGCCGTCGGTCAACATATTGCTCAACACTTCGCTCAAAACATCGCTCAGCCCGCGCCCAAGCTGCGCATCGGCGTGCCGCGGGCATTTTTCTTCGACGATCTCCATCCCGAGGTTGCTGCCGCCATTGAAAAAGCGATCGAGATTTTTCGCGAACTCCGTGCTGAAATTCGCGAGGTTAAACTCGAAGTCTCCACCACCGACCGCAAGCTCGCGAGTGCCGAAGCCTATGCCTATCACGAGTCATTCGTGGCCCGCTCACCGGAGCTCTACCAGCCCTCGACACTGGCGCGCATCCAATCCGGAGCCAAGATCTCCGCATCCGATGCTCTCCGTGCCAGCCGCGACCTCCAGGCGAGCCGTCACGCCATCCGAAAAATATTTGACGACGTGGACGTGCTGCTAACGCCCAGCGTTCCGATCCCGCCGCCCGCGATCGCCGATCTTCGCGAAGATCCTGACACGCTCCGTCCGCGAGAAATGATCATGCTGCGCAACACGCGGCCGTTTAATGTATGGGGAAATCCCGCGATTTCCGTACCCTGCGGATTCACAAAGGATGGCCTGCCGATCGGTCTGCAACTGGCCGCCGCTCCCTGGCGGGAGGACGTGGTGCTGCAGGCGGCGCATGCCTATGAGCAGGCGACGGATTGGCACAAGAAGATGCCATGGCCGATCAACTCTTAACAAGGTCGGCGCTCACTCGATGATCGATACGACTTTCGCTTGGCGACCAAGAGACGTGGGCAGGTCGCATGGCACCATTACCGAAACAATGGGAACTGCAATCACCTTGTCCAATACGCGCACTGCCTTAGCTTTGATCTTTCGGGAGGCCTCCGTTCGCGAATCGACAAAGCCTGCCTCGAAAATCATTTTGTCGAGTCTGACAGCCTCGATTCTCCGGGGAACGGATATCCCTTCTCGCTCCATCTGCGTCTGCCATAGCGCAAAGTGCGTAGAACCCTCTTGCTGAATCTCAGCTGCCCCTCCCACGACAGCGATTTTTTCTAGCTTTACTGCGATGCGTGGTGCGTCGCTTGGCACTTCACCCTTCTGAACCTGCTTCGCCCAATCCTCCGCGGCCTTCGCCCCTGCGGGCTCTGAATGGAAGTCACGCACGATCATGTGCGCCAGCTCTTTCTTCGAAACCATCGGATTGTCACCATGCTCAATTAAGAGCCTGCGGCTCTTGATCCATTGCGAAGATACATCCGTCAGCAGCTCGTAATATCTCCACATCATGTCATCGGAAATCGACATTACTTTGCCGTACATTTCTAGCGGCGGCTCGTGAATTCCTATCGCGTTCCCTAGCGACTTCGACATCTTGTTCACGCCGTCGAGGCCTTCGAGGATCGGCGTTGTTAGCACCACCTGCGACTCCTGGCCATACGCTCGCTGCAACTCACGCCCCACCAGCAGATTGAACCTTTGGTCGGTGCCGCCTAATTCCACATCGGCTTCGAGCGCGACCGAATCGTATCCCTGCGCCAGCGGATAGAGAAGCTCGTGCATGGAAATCGGCTTCTCGTCATGAAAGCGCTTGTGGAACTCCTCGCGCTCGAGCATCTGCGAGACCGTGTACTTCGCCGTCAAACGTATGAAATCCTCGGCCGAAAATTTCGAGAACCATCGGCTGTTGAAGTCGACCACCGTTTTTTCCGGGCTGAGAATTTTGAAAACCTGCTTCTTGTAGGTCTCGGCGTTCTCCGCAATCTGCTCCCGCGACAGCGGAGGGCGCGTCGCCGAGCGGCCCGTCGGATCGCCGATCATTCCGGTGAAATCTCCGATGAGGAAGATGACCGTGTGTCCGAGATCCTGAAAATGTTTGAGCTTGCGCAGCACGACGGTGTGACCGAGGTGTAAGTCGGGAGCCGTCGGGTCCATGCCCAGCTTTACGCGCAGCGGCTTGCCCGATGCGAGGGAGCGTTCTAGTTTGGCGCGCAGTTCGGATTCCTTGACGATCTCCGCCGCGCCCTTCTTGATGTATGCCAGTTGTTCGTCAACCGGTGGAAAGTTAGCCATGCGTAGTGATTATAGCGACCCCGGCTGCCGTAGCAGCTGCGAGCTTCGGGCCACGAGCTACGAGCCAAAAGCTAAGAGCCATGGCGTGAATATTTAATGATGGTCTGCTCGAAGCTCGCAGCCCGAAGCTCGTGGCTCACTGCCGCCGATAGAAGCTCAGCGCCGCGTCTCCTTGCGCTAGTTTCCGAAATCGCCGCAATTCCCCAAACACCTCTCCCGGATCAAACCTCTTGGCATGCTCCGCGATCGCCACACTCCGCTCGCCCAACAATTTTGATTGCGCTAAAGCCGCCAGCGTCTTTGCGTACTCGTCCGGCATCGAGTAGGGCGGATCGAGAAACACGAAATCGGCGACGCGGCCCGCCACTTCCAATTGCCGCAGGGCTTTCCCGGCGTCTACCTTCACGATCTGGAACCTGTCTGCAATCCCCAACGATTTCAAGTTCTCCGCAATCAATTCGGCCGCTGCTTTGGACGACTCGACGAAGTGGACCATCCGCGCACCGCGGCTCAGGGCCTCAATGCCCACCGCACCCGTCCCCGCATACAAATCGAGCCACGACGACTCGGCCAAGGCAGCTGGATCGCCCGCGCATAGCACGTTGAAGAGCGTCTCGCGCAGCCGGTCCGCAGTGGGACGGATTTCGAGGCCAGGCAATGACCGCAACGTTCGGCTCCGGTATTGGCCAGCAATCACTCGCATAGGTTCGTGCTCATCGTTTCAGGTTTCTTCCGGCCCAGCCCTTCCGATTCGCCTTTTCGCATCTCCGCGGCGTCAATCGGTGTCTAAGCAGATAGAATACTTGTAGGCCCCTTGATGCGCAGTTGGTCCATCCCGCTCGGACGTATTTTCGGAATCGAAATTCGCGTTCACTTGACATTTCTGTTTCTACTGGTTTTCGTCTGGAGCACCGAAGCCGCTACGCAGGACGCCAGCGCCGCGCTGCGCGGGCTTGCTCTGGTCGGTATCGTTTTCGGCAGCGTCGTGCTGCACGAGTTGGGTCACGCGCTGGTGGCGCGCGGGTCGGGCATTCCGGCGAAGGGCATCATCCTGCTGCCGATCGGCGGAATCACCATTCTCGACGAAGCGCACGCCATTCCCGACCCGATCAACGCCTGGAAGCGTGACATCCGCATCGCGGTTGCCGGGCCGCTGGTTAATCTTTTCATCGCCGGATTATCCGCGCTCATTTTGCTGGCGGCTATGCCGGGCATTTCGCTTACCGCGAAGCCGCTGCTCCATTCGAGCGCCCTGTTGCGGAGCATCGTCTGGGCGAACCTCTACCTCGGCTTGTTCAACCTGTTGCCGGCCTATCCCATGGATGGCGGGCGGGTCTTGCGCGCTCTGTTTTCGCGGCGTGGCGATTTGGTCCTTGCCACGCAGCGCGCCGTCCGCATCGGCCACGTCTTTTCCATTCTGTTCATGATGGTCGGAATCCTCATGGGCAACTGGTGGCTGGTGATGATCGGATTCTTCCTCTTCGTGGGCGCACAACTCGAAGAGCGCTCGGCGGTATTTCAGTCGGTGCTGCAAAGCGTCCGCCTGGAAGAGGTCATGCTCACCGACTTCGCCACACTCTCGCCCGCCGACACTTTGGAAGACGCGCTCGAAAAAGCCGTGCACACGCTGCAGGACGACTTTCCGGTGGTGCGCGGCAGCGACATGGTGGGCGTGGTCTCGCGGCAAAAAATTCTTGAAGCGCTGCGCGCCGACGGCAACGGCTACGTGCAAGCCGTGATGAACCGCATTTTCGACGTCGCCGCCAAACAGGAGTCGCTGGCCTCCGCCTTCCGCAAGCTCTCCGCTCACAATCTCAGCATCATCCCGGTGGTCGACGAACAGCAACTGGTGGGCATCGTTACCCTGCAGAACCTGATGCACTCCATGTCGCTCTTGGCCGAAAGCCGCAAGTTGCGCCGGGCGGCGCTGGACTCCTAGGAAGGTCAGAGGTAAGAGGTCAGATTGCAGAGGTTAAAATCCCAAGTTCGTCGACGCCGTGTGCGCGCTTGGGTTCTAACCTCTGCAATCTGACCTCTGACCTCTTACCTGACGTTCGCGTAAACTTCCTGCGCCGCGCTCACCGCGCATCCAAACTCGACCTCCTTCCCCGTGGTTTCGGCGATCACGTGCTCTAGAGCGGCCAGCACTCCCACCGTATCCAGATAATCGTAGTAACCAATGTGAGCGATGCGGAAAAGCTGTCCTTTCAACTCTGCATTTCCGTTGGCCACGACCGCGCCAAACTGCTCGCGGAAGCGTTTGCAAATGGCTGTGGAATCGACGCCGGCTGGAGCGGCGACGGCAGTCAGCGCGGCCGCTGGAGAACTGGGGGCAAATAATTTCAATCCCAGCGCTTCGACGCCGGCGCGCGTCATCGCCGCGCACAACTCGGCGTTCGCGATCAGCGCATGGCGTCCCGCCGCGAGATTCCCGTCTCCCATTTGACGCACATAGTCGAGCGCCGCGGCCAGTCCGGCAAACAGAGCGGTGGCGGGCGTGGCGGCCGATTCCGCCTTGGCCGCCGCTTTTCGCTCCTTGCGCAGATCGAAATAAAAGCGCGGAGACTTCGTCCGCTCCATGC
>JBEKFN010000057.1:0-15326 GCA_050013295.1 Terriglobales bacterium | reverse complement strand
TCGATTTTGCGCGTGTCCATGGCGTAGCGGCGGTCGTGGCCGGGGCGGTCTTTGACGAGCGTGACGAGCTTGCTGTGGGGAACGGCGGGATCGTTCGGGCGCAGTTCGTCGAGCAGTTGGCAAATAGCTCCAACAATGTCCAGGTTCTTTTTTTCGCTTCGGCCGCCGATGTTGTAGGTTTCTCCGATGCAGCCGCGGGAGAGCACGCTGCGAATGGCGCGGCAGTGATCCTCGACGTAGAGCCAGTCGCGAACGTTTTCGCCGTCACCATACACCGGGAGCGGCTTGCCGGCGCAAGCATTCAGGATCATGAGTGGGATCAGTTTTTCGGGAAACTGGTGAGGTCCGTAATTATTGGAGCAGTTGGTGGTCAGAACGGGAAGGCCATAAGTGTGGTGATAGGCGCGGACCAGATGATCGGAAGCCGCCTTGGACGCCGAGTACGGACTGTTGGGCGCATAGGGGGTGGTCTCGCTGAAAGCCGGGTCGTTGGGGCCGAGCGATCCGTAGACTTCATCGCTGGAAACATGCAGGAAGCGGAACGATGCGCGATCGGTTTCCGCAAGCGCCGACCAGTAGGCTCGCACTTCTTCGAGCAAGTTGAATGTGCCGTTGACGTTGGTGCGGACGAAATCATCGGGGCCGTGGATGGAGCGGTCGACGTGGCTCTCGGCGGCGAAGTGAACGATGGCGCGGGGTTGTTCGCGCCGCAGCAAGTTGAGCAACAGCTCGCGATCGACGATGTCGCCCTGCTCGAAGCGATAGCGCGGGTGAGCTTCGACGGCGCGCAGATTGTTGAGATTGCCCGCGTATGTCAGCTTATCGAGATTCAGAATGCGGGCCGGTTCAGAGGCAATCCATTGGAGGATGAAGTTCGAGCCAATGAAGCCCGCGCCGCCGGTGACGATGATGAGATCTTCCATGCCAGATATGCGCAAAAACGCCGCGTTCCGATTTTAATCATTATCACCGCCGGACGCGAAGTCGTGCGCAGCTTCGGCGGCGCGTATACGGATCAGACGGGTGCGGTTTGGCTGGGGTTGGGGGAGAGGGCTCGATCCAGCGGCGCGACCGGAATAGCAGAAGTACGCATCTGGATCTTCGTACTCGGCAGGTGCTCGCTCGGGCCCCAGCCCAGTACCTTGTAATAGGCCTTTTCGATAGTGCGGGCGATTGCGGGCCAGAGAAACTGGCTCTGGATCCGTTCCTGCCCCCGGGCGGCGGACTGACAGCGAAGTTCGGGGTTGTGGACGAGCCAGTCGAGCTTGCGCTCAAGATCTGCCTGGTCGCCGCGGTGGAAGGTGAAACCGGTGCCCTCGACCACTTCATTATTTTCCGGAATATCGCTGGTCAGCACGCACACACCGGCCGCCATGGCATCGAGCAGCGCCAAAGACAGGCCCTCGATTTCAGACGGAAGCACGAAGAGAGCGGCATTGGAGAGAAGCTCTTCGAGATTGTCACCAGAGACCCAGGGGAGGAAACGGATGCGATCGGATTCGTGGCGGCGCAAGCTCTTGGCGTAGGAATCGGAGTGACTCGAACCTCCACTCGAACCTCCGGCGAGCACCAGTTTCATTTCAGTGTTGAGGCTTTCGAAAGCATTGATCAGGAGATGGCAGTTTTTTTCCGGTGAAAACCTGCCTAAGAAAAGGACGTAATTGTCGGGGAGCAGATCCCACTCGATCAGTTTCCGGGGGACGCGACGGGGTGCCAGCGTAGCTCCGTTTGGGACATAAATAGTATCGCGATTGTACTGCTGGCGGTAGTGCTGCTGCAGGGTACGCGAGACCACCATGGTGGCATCGGGCGAGGAGACGGCGGCAGCTTCTCCCCAGCGCAGTACGCGCGACGCGATTCGGCCCCACTTGCCGCGCTGCCAGTCGAGGCCCTGCACCGTGACGACCGTCTTCTTACCGGCGAGCCGCGGAAGAAAAGAAAACAACGCCGGTCCCAGGCATTGGTAATGGACGACATCGTAGTCCGACGTCATGGCATGCGCCGTGCTCAGCAGAGTGTGGACGAAAGTTTCCAGATGTTTCGAGCGGATGGTCGGCAAGCGTCGCACGCGCATGCCGTTGTGCGTGTTTATGGGAGGAGTGAAGTAACTGCGGCAATATACGGTGACTTCGTGCCCCAGGCAGGCCAGTTCGTGGCCAGCTTGTTCGTAGTAGGGTTCAACGCCGCTGTACTTGGAGATCAGGCCGCGACCCCCAATGAACGCGACGCGGACGCTGCGGCGCGGGCGAGGGAGCTTCGGTGCGGCGGGGAAGGACAGAAGCTTCTTGGCGGATGTGAGCCGGGAGTAGAGTCCGAGCAGCTTCTCCATGTGTTGGTCAGGGTCGTGGTTAGCTTTCACGCGACTGCGAGCGGCAGCGCCCATCTTCTGAACCAGATCGGGGCGGTCAAACAGAAATCCAATGGAGTGAGCGAGCTGTTCGCGGTCCCCCTCGAGATAAAGGAGGCCGGTGACGCCATGTTGGACGAGTTCCCGGCGCGAGCCCAGATCGGAGGCGATGACGGGTTTTTCCCAGGCATAGGATCCCAGAATGGATTTCCCCAAAGTCTCGTAGGCGTGGGACGGAAACACGGAGAAGCTGCAGCCGGCAATGAGTTTCTGGAGTTCGTCGCCCTGGACCATGCCCGCGAACAGGACTTGTTTCAAATTCAATTCTTTCGCCAGCGACTCGAGCCGGGGACGATCGGGACCGTCTCCCGCGATCACGATAGGAATGTGTGGCAGATGCACCATAGCGCGCAAGAGCTCATCGACGCCTTTCTCCGGAGAGAGCCGGCCGAAGTAGAGCAGGTATCCTTCGTCGATGGCGATGTCTTCTTTGCCGGGCAGAGCCTGAAAGTGGGGCAGGACTTCGATGCGCTGCGCAGGGAACCCGCTGGCGATGAACTTGTCACGCGCGAATTCGCTGGGAGCCAGGAACAGGTCCACGCAGCGTTCGTATGTTCGCAACCATTTGTGCAGGTATGCTTCGGCGGCAAGAACTACCGCGCTGGAACGTGGGCCGTCGTAGCAACCCTTCGTAACGACCTTGTAGAAAGCGCCATTCTTGCAGTGTTCTTTGCAGGCGCGGCCATCGGTCACAAAATTGTAGGTTGGACACAAAATCTTGAAATCGTTGAGGTGGTAGAGCACGGGGATCCCCTGCTGCTTCAGTTCCCAAAGAATCGAGGGCGACAAGTGGTGGTAGATTCCGCGAACATGCGCCAGATCGGGTGAAAAATCAGCCAAGCATCTCCGCATAGCGCGCCGGGCCGATGGTGAATAGAGGGCGTGCGCCGCCATCTTAACCTTCTTCAGCAAACTGGCGTTTGGATCCTTGAAGTCAAGATATGGAATGCGATAACTGCGGCCTGTGAAAGCCGGCGTGCGGCCGTGGTCCATGCTGAACAGAGCGGTTTCGTGGCCGCGCTTATCCATCTGGCGGATGAGGTCGAAGAGGTACGCTTCAGTGCCGCTAAAGGGATAGTCGTACTTGTTGCAATACAGGATGCGCATAATTACCCTCCGATTGGGGAATGCGGGCCAGGAATTGCTCTGCGAAAGCGCGTACGTTTCGCTGGCGATTATAGGAAGCGGCGACGCTGGCCGCGGCCGCGCGCTGGATGGGTGCCAGAGAAGCTTTGTGGCCCTGAATCCAACTTACGGCGCTGACGAAATCGGGCAAAGAGCCAGATTGGTAAAGAAATCCAGTGCGCTGGTGCTCGACCAGTTCGGGAATCCCCGTGATGGCAGGAGCAAGCACAAGTTTTTCGTGAGCCATGGCCTCCATCAGAACCACCGGGATTCCTTCGCTCTTGCTGGTCATGACGACCAAGTCGGCGTAGCGGTAATAGCCTTGAAGTTCGGTGCGAGACACGTGACCGATCAGGTAAACACGCTCTTGGAGTCCCAGGGCCGCAATTTGGCTTTCGAGAGCCTGGCGTTCCGGCCCCTCGCCGACGATCCAGCACATAAAGTCGAGACCTTGGTCGCGGAGCGCGGCGCAGGCCTGAATGAGAAAGCGATAATCCTTCACCCGATGCAGACGTCCGACGGAGAGGAGGCAAAGCCGCCGCTGTTCCGCTTCGACTTCCGCCTCGGATGCGGGAGTGGGTGTAGGCCAGGGCAGCACGCGATCTACCCCAAGACGTTGCACGATGATTTTCTCCGCGGGCGTGGAAGGATAGCTGCGAAGAATGTACTGGCGGTTGAAGTCGGAGACCGTTACACAGAACTGGCAGGCACGGAGCTTTGCCGAGAGCAGGTCGGCGCGCTGCAACAGATCTGAGCCGTGCAGGGTGAAGCTGAAGCCGATTCCGAGCAGACGGGCGGCGGCCAGGGCCATCCATGAGGCGAAGTATCCGTGATGAGCGTGGATGTGGTCGACATCGAGTGGCGCGAGTTGTTCTGCCAGCGCGGCACCCATCAGCGTGTGGCCTAGCGCACGAATGCGGCGGGGCGGGGAAGTCCCGCGCTCCCACAGCAAGGGCCGCAACAATTGCCAGAGGTTGTGACGATCGGAGGCGAGCCGGTGCGCCGCCCGCACCAGTTCACCATCGGAGAGCGGCTGAAAGAAGTGCGTTTCTTTCCAGAAAGCGCGTTCCGCCAAGCTGAGATGATTCGGCGAAACGCGTTTGCCGCTGCAGCAGATCACTCGCGCGCCGCGCCGTCGCAGTTCCGTGATTTCATCGGTCACGTAGGGTTCGAGGGGTGAAGGAAACTCGTTGGCGATATAGGCGATCGTGGTCATGCGAGGGACTCTTCGGAGGCGCAGAGCATCCCGGCAACGGTGAACACGAGTCCAATGACGAACTGGTACGCCATGTCGACGAAGAATGCGTTAAAGAGATAAACGCTGAGCAAGATAGGCCAGACCTTGCGCAGGGCAGCGACGGGGCCGGACTCACCGGGCGGACCGTGCCAGGAAAGCCGGAAGAGGTTGAAGAAGAGAACGCCATACAGGGCCAACCCCGGCACACCGAACTCAACCAGCAAGGCAAGGTAAGTGTTGTGCACGTAAAAGGTGCGGAGGTGGTAGCCCTGCATGCGGCGGGCAAGCTCAGCGTACATACCCCCGGCAGGCCAACCGGTGAAGGGCCGCTCCTGAAACATCGCCCAACCAGCGTCGTACACGGCCAGGCGCGCTGCCACCGGTCCGCGTTCTCCGGTGCGGTCCCAAAGAGCAGTTTTGAGCGAATGGTCGCTGAGGCTGATTGCCAGGCCAACCAGGAAGCCCAAAACCGCCAGCAAGATACACGCTGCTTGCAGACGACGTTCGATCAGGCGGAATCCGAGGACGATGGTGGAGGCGGCGAATGAGATCCAAACCGCGCGCGTCATGGTGGCGAGCACGGCCAGAGGCAGAACGAGCCACAGCAAGCCGACGACGGTTTTGCGTTTTTGCGAGAGTGCAATGACAAGAATCCCAAGAATGTTCAATGAAACGCCGTTGGCCACCGCCTGGAGAAATGGGCCGCGAGCGCGGTCGGCATGAAAACCAAGGCTTTCGTCAAGAATGAAACGCGGAAAGATGAGTGAGCGGGCGTCTACGAAGAATGCAATGGCAATGAACACGAGGTAGGCGAGCGCAAGGACGGCGAAAATTTCGAAGTGTCTGCCTTGGGATGCGCCTCGGAAGACCATCACAGCGATGTGAAATAGCGCAAAGGGAACGATGTATTTGCTGGCAATAATGCTCCAGATTTGTGCGTCGAACGGCTCCCGAAGTGCCCGGAACACGGCGAGCGCCAGGAGACTGAGCATGGGCAAACTGAGTCGGGCAAAGAATGGGATTTTGTCGCGGAGCGCCATCGTACGCAGCGCAACGAAGAAGACTAGAACGCCGAAGGCGATTCGGTCGGCGTAGAAAGAAAAAAGGTCCGGCGGCCGGAACAAGAAAACGGTCATCGCGGCCACGTAAAGGATGGAGGGAAAAGCTAGTCCCAGGTGAAGAGGGCGCAGCAGCAGAGCGGCCGCGCGCCAAAGCGCGTTGTCGTCACTGTCCCGGGTTAAAGCTAGGGCGCGACTGCTCATGGCGGGAGTTAGACTCCTTCCGGCGCGAACAGCACGCGGACTGTGCTGGCGAGGATGCGCAGGTCCAGGCGCAGACTCCAGTTCTCGATGTAGGTGAGATCAAGGTGCATGTTGAGTTCAAACGACGGACATTCGCGGGCCATAATCTGCCACAGACCCGTGATGCCCGGTTTCACGTCAAGTCGCCGGAAGTGGTGAAGTTCGTAATGGTTGACCTCGTCGACGGGATGAGGCCGCGGTCCAACCAGGCTCATTTCCCCGCGCAGCACGTTCCAGAGCTGAGGGAGTTCGTCGAGGCTGTAGCGGCGGATGATACGGCCGATGGGGGTGATTCTGGGGTCGTCCTCAATTTTGAAAATCGGACCTTGCCTCTGGTTGCGGTCGCGCAACTCTTCCTTGAGGTGTTCGGCGTTGGTCACCATGGAGCGAAACTTGTGGCAGCGGAAGCGGCGGCCTTTGGCACCGGTGCGTTCCGCGGAGTAGACGACCGGACCGGGCGAGTCCAGCCTTATGAGCAGGGCCACGATCGCCATGAGCGGACTGACCAGCACCAGACCGAACGCCGCACCAGCGACGTCCAGCAAACGCTTCAGAAACAAGCCACCGCTCGGTATGGGCTCGCGATGAAGGGTGACGACCGGCACTTCGCCGATGTGGTCGACCCCAGCGTCGGGCCATGGACCCGGAGGCAATTCGGGGACGGCGCAAATGTCCAGATGGTTCCGGAACGCGACCTCGGCCGCCTTTCGCGCCTGGGCGGGCTGATGGGGAAGAGCGAGGATGACCTCATCGATGAATTCGGCGCGCGCGAGCCAGTCTAGATCTGCGATTCGCCCCAATACCGCCGGGGAAAGAGGCAGTTCATCATCCACGAAGCCGCAGACGCTGGCGCGGTGGAGAGGATCATTACGCAGTGCCTGGGCGATGGAGCGAGCGATCGGTCCCCCCCCAATTATGAGGACCTTGCGCAGTTCCGCTTGGCGGTGACTCCGCCTCCATATGAACTGCCGCAGCCAGCGCCACAACACGAGGCCGGTCAGGCTGCTTGCAAATATCGCGAAGGCGGCGAGAGGACGCATTTCGTCCCATGCAGCGAGGAAGACCAGCGCGATCGCGAATAGGGTCGACCGCGCCAGAACTGGGGCGACCGCAGAGGGGGGTGAATCCCCGGCGTATCTGTAGAGTCCCTCCGAGAAGCCGAAGAGCGTTACCAAAACCGCAAAAATAGGCAGACAAGCCCATGGGAGGCCCCATGCGGGAGAGAGCAGCGATGCCGCGCCGCACACTGTCCCGAGAACGATCAAATCGGCTGCCACCAACTGAAAAAGCATGAATCGATCGCCGGTGGGTTGGGGCAGGAGTTGTTGCATTGGCGTTCGCGCCGGCGTGCGTCGCGTGCTGATTTCGTCGATCGCGTCGACGGGACGTGGGGGAGCGGCTTCGGCGGTTGGCAAGGAGGTCGGCGGCGGGACTCTGGGATGCGGCATCGCAGGCGTCCCAGGAATCATGCGGGCGTACTGCGAAGGGCAATCTTTGGGTCCGGTGTCCCACGATCGATTTGTGGTCAAATCGCCCATGATTTCACAGACTCCGGTACAGGCCCTGCGGTACGGGGAAACGGCGTTCGGCGAGGACGGTCCCGAGCAGAGGAACTTGCGCCTTGCTCAGCTGGTCCTTGATTTGAGCGGCGACGAGGCGCCTTGTCTTGTTGGCAGTCAGCACGAGCACCAGGCCGTCGCAGGCCTGGACAATGCTCGCCGTAAGCCAGGAGACTGGAGCACACCACAGAATGGAAAAGTCGAACTCCGTCGTGAGTTCGCGGAGCCGCGATAGGTTCTGGTCTGTGATCCGGCGCCCGCCGGCGTCCGGCAGCCAGCTCTGGCGAGGAACCATCCACAGCCGAGGTGCGATTGGCCAGGTGGCCTCCGCACAGTTGGGAGACGGAATTTGCAGCTGGGTTTCGAGAGGCACCGAGTCCGAGTGGGCGTCGATCAGGCCGACGTCGTAGCGGTCTTCTTCCGCCAGAGCTCTGGCGACCTCGAGGCATAGTGTCGCAATTGCAGTCGATGCTTCGACCGGGGCAAATCCGACGTGCCGAGCCGGCCTCGATTCAGGCCGGAAGAAAAGTTGCTGAACCAATGCATGGATCTGCTCATCGCGAACCGAAGCTGTCGGAGAAACTGCCTCGCCCTGGACTCGCTCGGTAATCGGAATCGCGCGCGGCTGCTCCGCGGCAGGTGGTGTCTCGACAAGAAGATCACGGAGAGCGTTCACTGGATCACCACCTTCGGTCGTCCGATTGGAGAGATGAAAGGCCGCAGAACCACGGGCTGAGACTCGGGCAGCCAGGCCAGCACCGGTACTTCCAGTAGGCCCTGAGCTTCGTTAGGAGTGCGAATCGTTGGGTCAAAATACTCGGACGTAAAGGCGATGCCGACGCTGAACGCCATGGCCAGCCCGAAGGCGAGCAGGAAATAAACGAGCAAGGAGTGCACGGCTAGGGCCGGGGCCACGGGCGCTTCCACGATGGCCACATTAAGGATGCGACGCTCGTCGAGCGCGTCACCGATGCGGGCTTCCTCGCGCTTGCGAAGGTAGAGCAGGTAGTTGTCTTCGTCGGCCTTGGCGGCGCGCATCAGATCCTGCTGATCCACCGAGTCGGATTGCATCTGCTGGGCAAACATGCGCAGCGATGCGACCTGGGTGAAAGCGTCGGATTGCCGTGCCCGCAAGCCGTCCCGCTGTACCTGGTCCTTCTCCATTTCCATGCGGGCCCACTCATAGTTGGGATCCTTGTCGGTGGTTTCGTCGCGGACCGGGGTGAGCGCTTCGGCGGCAATCGAAGTTAGAGTTTCCGCGATTTGCCGATCCACTTCCTGCACCAGCCGGTAGGACGGTTCAAAGCGGGTGAGAAGCTCGGTGCGCTTCAGCCGGAGCTCCAGCAGGTGCGTCTTCATCTTTTCGAGAGCCTCCGGATTATCGGCCCAGCGCTTGAGGGTGACCGACCGAGAGGGAAACGACTTGAGCTGTTCGCCGAGCGACGCAATCCGGCGCTCGGTCTCGACGCGGTCCTGGTCGACTTGGCGGTACGCTGCGTCCGCTTCGCCTAACTTCTGCAGCGCGATATCGCGTTCCATCGCTGCCGAAACCACGCCCCGAGCGCGAGTAAAGTGCACTAGGTCGGCTTCGGACTGGCGCAGTCTCTTCTCGGATTCCGCGGTTTGCTGGTCGAAAAACTGGATCTCTCCCGAGGGCCGCTGGAGATTCATGTGCCTCTGCACATAGAGGGTAGAAAGCGCTGACAGGATGCGGGCGGCGCGTTCCGGATCGGTATCCTTGTAGCTGACCTGGATAAGGTTCGACTTTTTCAAGGCTTCGACATCCAAACGGCGGGACAGCTTGCGAGCGGCATGTTCGATCTCGGCTGGGCGCTCGGAGTCCGGTGTGTCCGCTGGAACAAGCCCAACCATTTTTACAACTTGCTTCAGGAGATCTTCGTCGCTTAGGAGTTCGACTTCGGAATTGAGTTCTTCCTCCGTAATGTCGGGACGGGTGAAATCCATGGGGCTGGCGGGCTGGGAAGAGACTCTGGGGTCAAAGCGGCCCCGGCGCAGCAGAACCTTGAAGTGCGATTCATATCGCGCCGAGAGGACCACGACGAGCATCGTTGCCAGCAGCACGAACCCAAAAGAAGCAGCCACGAGGCACGGACGCCGGAACAGTGTAGCCGCAAGTTCGCGGGGTGTTGGGGAAAGAGTGGTGCGCGAGCTTCCGTTGGATTCCGCGGACATGGATCGTACAGCAAAGCCGATCACACCCGGCGGGCTTCATGGGAACTCGCCAGATTTGAAGACGCAATCAGTGAATGCTGCCACTCCTTTCTGTTAGAACTGCAAGGGGTTCATGTACCAGCTCATGGCGTTGGTCGGAACGTACTTGCGAATCTTTGACACCCGATTCTGTGGCACAAAGACAAAATCGCCCGGTTGAAGGTGAAGATCTTCGTGAAGATCGCGGGAACCCAACATCTTCTTCAAGTCAATCACGTGGGATTCGGCAACGTATGCGGAAATCCGGCGAAAGACAACGACCTGCGAATGACGGGCCTGCTGCGTGAAGCCGCCGGCAATGGCCACGGCTTCGTTTACGGTCAGATCCCCTCGCAACTCATACTTTCCTGGCCGCGCCACCTCACCCGAAGCGAGGAAGTAAGGCTTGTCAAACTCCTTTAAGGTCACGGTGACCTCCGGCTCGTGCAGAAAGCTGCGGTAGGCATAGGCAACCGCCTGCTGCATCTGGGGGACCGTGAGCCCTTCCGCTAGCAGCGTGCCCGCACCTTTCAGTGCCACGAAGCCATCGGGCTGCACGGTCAAAGTCTGATTAAAGTCGGGAGAAAAAGTGAAATTTACGTCCACGGTGTCCGATTTCGTAAGCCGATAAAGCGGGTGGCGTTCCCCTCCGAATGCAGGATCTCCCTTGCCACCCGCTTTTCCGGGTTGTGTGATCGCTCCGTTGGTGGAAATGCTCGTGTCGGATCGGCCTTGGCTCTGCGAGCTCTCCGCCGCCGCGATCTTGCCGGTTGGCGGAGCAGATAACCCAGGGGCCGAAGCAGGCGACGACGCAGTCTCCTGAGCGGAGGTGACCACGGCTAGCTGCAGGATGAGCATGCCCGCAGCTCCCACGACGACTTGTTTGGCAAATACATTCATCTCCGGACTCTCACCGTTGCTCAGAACGGCGAACTAAAGCAACTCGGGCGTTTGAGCTGTTTGCACGAAGGTATCGTTACGTCCAAAGCACAACAAGACTTGGAAAGTACTGTCCACCGCGGTACAGGGCACGATCCAGCCATCGAAAAGGTGATGAATCAGCGGTTGGGCCGCCAGGGTTAGGTTTGCGGCCCTAGGCGCATGCCCGGGCGGAAGATTGCTGCGGCGAAAGTTGTGCACGAGAGTAGCCCTGCGAAAGTAAGCATGAGGCGCGGAATTCATCACCAACAGGATGTGACGAGGCCTACATCCGGTCCGTGCGCCTTGGGGCATGATGGGAGCGTGAATACCATGCGCTCCCCGAAGCTGGCCACGAGAACCCCGACGGTCGAAACCGAAATAGTGCAAGTCGTGGTCGCCGATTCGAGTCCCATTCAGTCCCAGCTCTTGACCCGGGCCTTGAAAAGCCGGCGGGACTTTCAGGTTTCCGCTGTCGCTTTGGAGACGTCTGCTCTCCACGACTTCATGCAGTCGAATCAGACCGACGTGGTCTTGGTTGCGGGCAACCACCCGCCGGATTTGAGCCTGCTGCGCTGGTTGCGCATTTCGTATCCGAAAATCGCGCCCGTGCTGCTGGCCGAGAACGATGACCGCGAACTGGTGGTGAATGCCTTGCGCGCGGGTGCGAAAGGCATTTTTCTTTTTACCCAAACTTCCTTTCCGATGCTCTGCAAGTGCATCCATTGCGTTTCCCAGGGGCAGGTTTGGATCAACAGCCAGCAGATGAATTACGTGCTGGATGCTTTGTCCGAGGTGCCCACGCTGCGTGTGGTCAACTCAA
Organism: Terriglobales bacterium; assembly: GCA_050013295.1. Taxonomy (GTDB): domain Bacteria; phylum Acidobacteriota; class Terriglobia; order Terriglobales; family Acidobacteriaceae; genus Acidiflorens. The sequence goes on along the minus strand of JBEKFN010000057.1, from coordinate 3,745 downwards.
CTGGGAGGTCTTTGTTGACGCCTCGCGAGGAGCAGGTCGTCGCGCTCGTCGCCGACGGCCTGACCAACCGCGGGGTCGCGTCCGAACTCGGGCTCAGCGAACACACGATCAAGAAATATCTGCTGCGCATTTTCGACAAGGTGGGGATTTCAAGCCGCGTGGAACTGGTCCTCTACGCTATGTCGCACGGCGAGAATCGCCCGGCGGAATGGATGCCGAGCAGCGTCTAAGCGAAGAGGAAAAGGCCGAACGGATACAATGGCAATATGCAGAAGGGCGAGGAGATCGTTCGGTGACGAGTTCCCGGTCCGGAGTTGCGCGCCGGTGGACCGTGATCGCATCAGGTCTGCTCATTCTGGCGCTGGCGCTGGTCGTGATCTACACCGGGCCGAATGCTTTTTACAGTCCCGTCGCTTTGGTCGTGGTGGCTGCCATCGGGCTGGCCGCGCTGCTGCTTCAGGTTTGGTTTCGGCAGGATCTTCCGAATATTCATTCTCCTCTCTGGCTTAACGTCCTCGGCATTCTCTGTGCCATGGTCTCGCTGTTCGCGGATTACCTCCGGTTGACGCGTCGTGCGCTGGATCTGGTGGCGTTTGCCGCCGTGGTCTGCTTCGGCATCAGCGGATCGCTCATCCTGCACGCACTGCGGCGCCGCGTGCGAACGCCGCAACCGACTGAGACCGAGTAGGGACGAATCGAGAAGAAGGCAAAGTCGCAGGCTTTTCAATCTTGTCCGCGGAGTTCCCATTTACAATGCCGCTATGCGCGTCACCTTGTTCGGTGCATCCGGATTGCTCGGCCAGGAACTGGTTCAGGCACTGAGCGGTGAGCAATTGACCGCGCTGTCTGTCGAAGACGCCGACCTGCGGGACCACGCGTGCGTTCGCGACGTGATTCGCGATTCCCGTCCCGACTGGATTCTCCTCTCCGCTGCCTACACCGACGTCGATGGCTGCGAGTCAAACCGCGACTTGGCCTTCGCGGTGAATTGCGAGGGCGCCGTCAATGTGGCCGAGGCTGCCCGCGAAGCCGGATCGCGACTGATGTTCCTGAGCACGGACTACGTTTTTGATGGCAGCAAGGGATCGCCTTACCAAACCAACGATGCTAGAAATCCGACCAGCGTTTATGGCGAGAGTAAAGCCCGGGCCGAGGAACGGCTTCTCGAGATCCTGCCCGAGGTCTGCATTGCCCGGACTTCGTGGCTGTTCGGCCACGGAGGCAAGTGTTTTCCGGCGACGATTCTCAAGCTGGCGTCAACTCGTCCTGATATTTCCGTGGTGCCTGAGATTTCGGTAGTAAACGATCAGCGTGGCAGCCCAACTTTCACGCGCGATCTCGCATCCGCTCTCGCCGAACTGTGCCGCGCCTCCGCCCGCGGGATCGTGCACGTCACCAATTCCGGCAACTGCACATGGTACGAGTTTGCTATTGAAATCGTGCGCGCGTCCGGCCTGCCGACCGCAATCAAACCCGTGACCACAGCCGAATTCCCGCGTCCGGCGCGACGGCCCGCTTACTCCGTTCTGTCGCCCGATAGCCTGCACGCCTATAACATCCGCATGCCGGAATGGCAGGATGCGTTGCGGCGCTATCTCGAGAGCGCGCCTACTGCTTCCGCCGTGTTGTAGAGGCCTGGTCGAGAGGATCGTTGCAAAACCAGGCTCGCAATGAGGCGATTGCGCCGTGCTGGGACTGGCGGCTCAGACCTTCGGGTACACCGCTGAAATCTCCTCACTAGGTTGCGAAAATTCGAAAGGGCGTACAATTGGCCAGCTTTTGGAGTTAGAAAGAAAATCCGTGCTATCTGTGTGACCGAGGAGGTCGACTATGAGAAGAATCGCCGGGGCGGTGCTCGCCCTCGTTGTTTTACTGACTGCTGGAATATCCGGGATTGTTTTTGGCCAGGACAAGCCCGCTGACAATATGCCACCCAAAGTACTGACGGTCTTCCGGGAGTATACGAAACCGGGGAAGTCGGGTACGGCCCATGAAAAGACCGAAAGCGCGTTTGTTCAGGCCATGAAGCAAGCGAAATGGCCAACCCACTATCTGGCTGTGGAATCTCTTTCGGGTCAGTCGCGTGCGCTCTTTTTCACCGGCTACGATTCGTTTGCCGCGTGGGAGAAGGATACGCTCGCCACCCAAAAGGATAAAGCGCTGATGGCTGCCCTTGACCGCGCCGCTGCCGCCGACGGTGAACTTTTGAGCGAGACCGACAGCTCCGCATTGGCATTCCGCGAGGAATATAGCCTGCGTCCCGAGGTGGACATAGCTCACACGCGCTATTTCGAAATCTCGCGCTTCCAGATTAAGCATGGACATGACAAGGATTGGGAGGAGCTCGTGAAGCTGGTGACCGCCGCTTACAAGAAAATTCCCGACACGCACTGGGCGACCTATTCGGCGGTCTATGGATTTCCAGATAATACCTACATCATCTTCAACCCGATGAAATCGGCGGCGGAGATTGACAAGAGCTTCGCGCAGGGCAAGGAGTTTGAAGCGGCGATGGGCGAAGATGGCATGAAGAAGCTCAATGAGCTTTCGGCGGCAGCGATTGAGTCGAGCCAGACCAACCTGTTCGCGTTTAATCCGCGCATGAGCTACCCGGCGGACGAGTGGGTTAAGGCAGATCCCGAGTTCTGGAAACCAAAGGCCGTTGCTGCTCCCGCCGAAGGCAAGAAACCAGCGGAGAAGCCGGCTGATAAACATTAAGGACCTGAGTTTAAAAACACTGAACCCGCCCTTCGGTTGCCGCAGGGTGGGTTTTCTTTTTGACGAGATGCTCGTGTGGGGACGGGCGCCCTCGCCCGTCCAGGGCGAGCGCAGCTCGCCAGACTGCCTAGAGTCGCAGCAACTCTAAGTTCGTGTAGCGCCTACGCTGTGCAATCGCCGCTGCCGTAGTTTATCCTTACCGTCTACCTCTCTTCGAGGACCCACCGTGAACCAGCGCCTCTTGTGGATTCTGCTCGCCTTTATCGTTTTCCTTTTTCCTTTCGCGCTTTCCGCCCAGCAGTATGACCCGGCGATGTACCAGGAACTTCGCTGGCGCATGATCGGCCCGTTTCGCGGCGGCCGCACGGTGGCGATTTCCGGCGTTCCGGGCCAGCCGAATGTCTTCTACATGGCGCCGAACAACGGCGGAGTTTGGAAGACGACGGACTACGGTCGCACCTGGAATCCGATTTTCGATGGTCAAGCTAACAGCGCTCAGCCTAACAACGCCCCGCTCTCCGGTTCGATCGGAGCCCTCGCCGTCGCGCCGTCGAATCCGAACACGATTTATGTCGGAAGTGGCGAAGGCCTGCGCCGGCCCGATCTGTCAGTAGGCAACGGTATCTACAAATCGACCGACGCGGGCCGCACCTGGCAGCATCTGGGACTGCGCGATGCGCAGCAGATTGGATCGATCCTGGTCGATCCCAAGGATGCGAACCGCGTTTTTGTCGCCGCCCTCGGGCATCCTTATGGTCCGAATGCCGAGCGTGGAGTCTACCGCTCGCTCGATGGCGGCCAGACCTGGCAAAAGGTTTTCTATAAAGACGACAATACCGGCGCAATTGATCTCGTGTTCGACCCGCGAAACTCGCAGGTGATCTTTGCCGATATGTGGGCCTCGCGCCGTCCGCCGTGGACGGCCGATGGCAGCTATAACGGCCCGGGGAGCGGACTTTACAAATCGACCAACGGCGGCGATAACTGGCGGCAAATCACGAAAGGATTGCCAAGTGAGGCCGATAAG
>JBEKFN010000056.1:0-15466 GCA_050013295.1 Terriglobales bacterium | reverse complement strand
AAGAGCTTCGCGGCGATGCGGCGGTGATGTTTCAGAACATGCTGCAGAAGCTTCAGCCGCTGAAAACTGCGCCCCTGATCGTGCGCGAGGCGAGTGGCCTCGATTCATCCGATGCGGCGGAGATCTTCGCCGCGGATGTGATCGTTGACGCAATCCTTGGCACAGGTTTTCGTCCGCCGGTCAGCCCACTCTATGCCGCAGCCATCCGCAAGATGAATGCGGCCTCGGCTCCAATTGTTGCCGTCGACATTCCTTCAGGCGCCGATGCCGACGCCAAGCGGCCGGCCAGTGCGATTGGTTCTCCCGCCGGTGGGCTTAATGAAGCACGCGCCGATGCCATCGTGACCTTCACTGCTCCGCGTCCGGCGCACGTTTTCGCGGGGTTGACCACCGGTCCCACCGTGATCGCGCCCATCGGCTCACCTCCAGAGGCCATCGTCTCGCAACTCGGACTTCATCTGAGTACTCCCCTCGACTTCGCTCAGCAACTCGCGCCCCGAGCGCGCGACGCCAACAAAGGCAGCTACGGACACGTGCTGGTGATCGGCGGATCGCTCGGCAAAGCGGGCGCGGCAGCGATGGCGGGATTTTCCGCGCTCCGAGCGGGCGCGGGCCTTTCGACAGTAGCCACACCGAAATCCGTGCTCGCAACCGTTGCGGCCTTTCATCCTGAACTGATGACCGAGCCGCTGCCGGAAACCGCAGCCGGCACGATCTCATTGCGGGCGCTGGGGCCGGGCCTTAACTCGCTGCTCGAACGCAAGACGCTCGCCATTGGCCCCGGTATCTCGCGCAATCCAGAGACCGCGGATTTCGTACGCACCATCGTCCAGGCTGCCGAGAAATCTTCCGTAGGCAATCTGGTCGGCGATTCGATCGTCAATCTGGTGGTCGATGCGGACGCGTTGAACGCCTTCGAAGGCGCGGCTGAGAAACTGAATGGCCGCGGGCGGACCGTCGTCATCACCCCGCATCCGGGAGAAATGTCGCGCCTGACCGGCCTGAGCATTGCCGAAATTCAAGCGCATCGACTCGAAATCGCGCGCGACTTCGCCCGCGAGCACGAGTTGATTGTCGTGCTCAAGGGACACCGCACACTGATCGCAGCGCCCGATGGCGCGGTCTGGGTGAATCCCACCGGCAATCCGGGCATGGCCACCGGAGGCACGGGAGACATTCTGACCGGAATGGTCGCCGGCCTGATCGCGCAACATCCGCAGCAGGCGCTTGAAGCAACCGCTCTTGCTGTCTATTTGCATGGACTGGCGGGGGACCTGGCCAGCGAGTCCGTCGGCGAGAATTCTCTGGTGGCGACGGATCTCGTGCGGTTTCTGCCGCAGGCTTTTGCGCAGATGCGGAATCAGAAAGCTGAGGAGATCAGCCTGCACCCCTAGCCGCCCCTGGTGCAAGTTCGGTTCGTATCAGGGCATGCCTTGTGGTTCGTATCAGGGCATCGCTTTAGCGATGGCGCAATTTTTCGAAATCAGATGCCCCTTCAGGGGCTGAGCAGCGAATATCGAATAAGAACTAGCGCGGAATGCAGCCATCGAGCAGTGGAAGGAACTGCGACCCTAGCTTCATCATGCGCGCCTGCGCGGCATCGGGAGACTCGCCGTCAAGCATAGGAGTCATCAGGCGCACCAGCGCGCCGTCGCTGCGATTCATGCGAACCGAATCGGACACCAGATAGTACTTGGCCCAGTAATCGCTGGCCACCGCGCGGCCATGCGCCTGAAACCAGTACAGCACCAGTTGCCGCTCTCCCGTTTTTGCAACCACGTAGCGGTTGACGGGAAACGAAGAACCGTCGGGACGTGTAAGCCGCACCACCTCCCGCGAAGTCGGGACCCATCCCGCGCCCGGCAGGCAGTGGTTCGGAGAATGGATCGTATCGCCTGCCTTCTGCGTCGGGAAGTAGGCAACGTAGAGATTAATCCATGGTTCCGGTTGGGGTTCCGGCTGGGGCTGAGTTTCCGCCTGGGGCTGAGGCGGGCTCGCGTGTACGTAATCGCGCATCAGAAACTCACCCGGCCCCAGGATGTCGAGGGTCTGCTTATCGAGGGGATCGTCGGTTCCCGTCCAACCACCAATTTGCAGGGGCAGGGAACTCAGAGACGCGCGCGGCGGAAAGACCTCGCTGTGCGAATGGGCCTGGAGCAGGATCGCCGCGGCCAACATGAGCACAGCCACAGTCCCGAAGCGACGGGACCCGGCTGGGATGTGGATTGCGCCAGCGGGCTGCCCAGCCAGAGGCGCGGCACTACGCGGTGCAGGCAGTTCGCTCTTCCAGATGAACGAGATCACGCGGTGCACAGCGAACAACATGATCAGCGCCACTACGTAGATCAGCCATCCCTCAAAGGTGTGGAAAAATCCTTCTGCCTTATCCGGATCCCAGTACTGCACCAGCAGGCCGGTGCCAAAAACGCGAAAGCTGTTGGCCGCCACTGCGATGGGCACCGCCGAAAGAGCCAGCACCACGCGTACCCATTTCCGAGTCTCCATCAGGTAGCCGTAGATGATGGCCAGCGTGACCAGAGTCAGAAGCGACCGGATTCCGCTGCATGCTTCCGCGACGTCCAGCGGCATGGCAGCCAGCACGATCATGTTCCCTTGCCGCAGCACCGGAACTCCGACCAGTCGCAACAGCCCGGTGGCGAGCCTTGAGGCCAGCAACTGAAGGGGAAAGGTGACCTGCTGCAGGATCAGGGTCGGGGGCGGGATCATCAGAATCAGAAACGCCCAGGGGAAGAGGACGGCGCGAAAGAATCTCCACCCCTGAAACAAAATGATCACCCCCGCCAGAAGGATCAGCAGAGACGTTCGCGCCAAGAAAATCTCCGCGCCCCAGACTCCCAAAACCAGCACGAGCAGGCTCAGCACAATCAGCGGAAGACCAGCCCATGATGGGGACGACGAAATCGCAAGCAGTTTCTTCCGGTCCTGCAACAGAACAAACAAAGCAAAGAGAGGGACGAAGATCCCGTGCTCAAAATTCGCATCGTGGTGAGGTCCGACCCACTGCAGGAAAAGGCGGGCGAGAATCGAAGCGTAAAGCCAGGCAATCAGCAGCAGCAACACCGCCGCTTGCCAGCGGGGCAAGCCGGACGAAAAGCGATCCTTCCTAGTGAGGGGCGGCGCAGCTACCTCTGCTGAGTTACTCATAGTTACTCATAGGACGCGCTTGGGTCTGAGAATATGCGAAAGTGAGGCGTCGCGCAAAGTGCCCAAAGTGCCCAAGCGACCCGTGAGTGCCGCGATCCGCAAGAAAAGGGAAAACCATTTCCCATTTACTCTAGCCCGTCGTCACCGGCGCGTCGTCCCTTTAGGAGGGACCAAGTCTGCTATTATTTGCAGACAGTTAGGACTTTAACCCCAAGCCAGGTGGGAAGTAATGCCCCGAGTATCACTTGCGGCGTGGGCAATAAATTTCCCATTTATCCGCAATGTGGTAACGTATACCCCAAGTCGCTATGTAGGTTCGCAATCGCAAGTCGTTGAAATAACGACCTCTATATGTTTTGGGGGCTCGTAACTGTTTTGACCGGAGTGGCAGCGCGTGTGCTCTAGACTGTAGACGCCGTTCGTCCCAAGACGTCCCCCTTCTGTTCTTGGTTGCGAAATAGCGAAGCGAATCGTATGGGTCTCGACAGAACCGAAATCCTGGCAACTGCCGGAGCACCGCCGAACAGCGGCGCTCGTCTGTGGCTTGAAAGCGTCAGCACCGGCATGCGCACTGTCGAAGCCGTGATCCGCGAACTGTCGCAGAATGATGTTCCCGTGCTGGTGGTGGCCGAGCACGGTTCTGGCAAGGCGGCAGCGGCGGCGCGCATTCATGCGCTTTCCAGTCGCGCTGCGGAACCGTTTCAGGTCTATCACAGTAGTGAAGCCAGTGAAGAGATTCTAGCTGCGCGCGACGGTCAAGGTGGAACCGTCTATCTTCAGGACGTGGGAGACCTCGCTGCCGCGGCCCAGCAGGAACTGGTTCGCCAGATCGGTCTGCATGGCATTGGCAAAGGCAATGGCAATGACAATGACAATGGCGACGATCAGCGCCGCCGTGTGCCCCGCTTCATCTGCGGAACCTCGCGCGAGTTGGAGGCCGAGGTCAAGGCCGGCAAGTTCCGCGAGGATCTCTATTATGGAATCAGCGGAGTTTGTTTGCGGATGCCTCCCTTACGCCAGCGGAAGGAAGATATTCCCGTTCTGCGCGACTGGTTCCTATCGGCCGCTGCCCGTGATTTTTGCCGGCCCGTGCCGGTCCTCAGTCCCGAGACCCGAAACTTCTTCCTGGAATACAGTTGGCCGGGAAACATTCGCGAACTGAAAGACGCCGCTCGAGCCATTGTCGCGCTGGGCGATGAAACGCTCGCCATGGGAGGGTTGCGCTCGCTTTTACGGCGCGTCGATCGCGGCGGCAACGGCGAGAAAATTTCTCTCAAAGATGCGGCGCGCGCCGCCTCGCGCGAAGCCGAGAGAGAAATCATCCTGCAGGTCTTGACTCGCACCCGCTGGAACCGGCGCCGGGCCGCGCAGGAGTTGCAGATCAGCTACAAAGCGCTTCTCTACAAACTGAAGCAGATCGGATGCGAAGAGTACGGGACGTGATGGCAAGGTTGCAAAGTTTCAAGGTTGCAAAGTCTCAGAGTTTCGCGATTAGACATTGAAACTTTGAAACCTGAGTTTGAGAGGAATCGATATGAAATCAGCATGGAAAACGACGGTGGCGGTTGCGGCACTCTTGATGAGCAGCTTCGCGCTGGCGCAGGATGCGCCTGCCCAACCTGCCGCCAGTTCCGCTTCTCCCAACGTCGCTTCCGACAAAGCCGCTTCCGACAAGGCCACGAATGTCGTTCCCGACAGTCAGGCCGGAATCGGGTATGTCATCGGCCCCGAGGATGTGCTCCACGTAGCCGTGTGGAGAGAAGCCGACCTTACCGCCACTTTGCCGGTCCGTCCCGATGGCAAAATCTCTCTGCCCCTGCTCAACGACGTGCAGGCCTCAGGCCTGACGCCCCAGCAGTTGGCCGACTCGGTGAGGGAGAAGCTGAAAAAATACATCGCTGACCCGCGCGTCACCGTGGTGGTGACTCAGATCAACAGCAAGCGGATTTTCATGGTCGGCGAAGTGCTTCATCCCGGGCCCATGTCGATGATTGCCAACATGACGGTTCTGCAAGCATTGTCCAGCGCCGGATTAAACCAGTTTGCCAACACGAAACGCATTTACGTTCTGCGCACCGAGAACGGCAAGCAGCAGAAACTGCCGGTGAACTATCGCAAGCTGGTCAAAGGTGAACAGATCGAACAGAATTATCTCTTGCAGCCGGGAGACGAAATTGTCGTCCCGTAAAGGATATGCGGTCCCGTAGGGACTGCGGATGAAAAGCATGGCAAAAATGCGAACAATCAGGTTGGCGCTGCTGGTTTTCGGAGTGAGTGTCTGCGCCGCCGCCCAGAATAGCTCCCAGTCTCAGCCCGCGCCCACTCCGGTGCCGGCCTTCGGCCAGAACTCGCCGGTGCTGAACCCGGAGAACCCTCCGGTATCGGGCCTGGACGAGCCCGGGCTCAACTTGCATACGGCCACTCGCAGCTTCATCTCGCCAGCTTTACAGGTCAGCGAAGCGGCGGATACGAACGGGGAGGACCGGTTCGGCAACACCAATCTACAATCGACCACCCGCGTTCTCGGAGCTCTCGATCTCCAGCAATTCTGGCCCAAGAGCGATCTCTTTCTCGAGTACCTCGGCGGCGGAGCCTTCTACAACAATCCTTTTTACGTGAGGCAACTGCAAGCCGCCGGCCTGGAGGCCGTGACCCGCTGGCGGACCGGCCAGTTGACCGTGCGCGACGCCTTCAGTTACCTGCCCGACGGCTCCTTCTCCATCGGCGCCTTTGGTGCCCTCCCGGGGTTGGGTCTGGCCACCGGCAGCATGGGCAGCGGGATGGCGGGGGGTGTTTTGCCCGGCAGCCAAGCCTTCGGCAACGGCCAGTTCGGTGCCATTGGAGACATTCCCCGGCTCGCGAACACGGCGATTCTCGATGTGGTTCAAGCCATCAATCCGAAGTCCGCGATTACCGTGGCGGGCGCATATAGCAACGCTCATTTCTTCGACAACCCGGAACTTCTGATCAACAGCGACGAGGTCACAGTTGAGGGCGGGTACAGCCATCTGCTTTCCCGTCACGATCAGGTCGGCGCCGTCTACGCTTTTCAGCTGTTTCAATTTCCGCAAGATACCGGCGGCCAGATTTATAACCACATCGTCAATCTGCGCTGGAGCCATACCATCACCGGAAGGATGAGCTTCATTGCCGGAGCCGGTCCGCAGTATACCGACCTGGAAGTGGTTGGCGGCTCCGCGCATTGGTCGTTGAGCGCGCGGGTTCAGCTGCGATACAAGTTGGGCCACGGCTCGCTGGTTGCAAGCTACGAAAAATTTACTTCCGCAGGATCGGGCTTCTTCCTCGGCGCTAACACCCAGGCGGCGCGGTTCGGATACACACGCCCACTAGGACGCACTTGGGAGTTCTATGGCGATCTGGGCTACTCCCATAACACGGCGCTTCAGTTGCCCAATTCGAAGATTGGCGCCGTGGGTGCGACCAGCTACAACGAAGGTTCCGGCGGGGCCGTTTTACGTAAACACCTGGGTCGTGCTTACGACTTTTTTGCCGCTTATCGCTTCGGCGAGCTGGCTTTCAATGATCAGGTTAGTTTTGCTGGCTTGCCTGGCCCTCCGGGCAGAATTTCTCAGCGGCAGATCGGCGTCGTTGGGGCGGAATGGCACCCCACGCCGACTCGTATCGAATAAGTTTTTGGGCCGCCTCCAGCGGCCGGATTGGTGAACAGTTATGAGTGAGAATCGCGAACTGACAATGGACGATTATCTGGCGATGCTACGGCGGCGCCTTAAGGTCATTTTGATCCCGACCCTCATTGCCCCGATCGCGGGCTTCATGGTGTCGTACGCCTTCTCGGCGAAATATACCTCCCAGTCCACGGTGCTGGTGGAAGGCCAGAAGGTGCCCGACAACTACGTCATGCCGGTCATCACCGCCGATTTTACCCAGCGCGTCCAGACTCTCAGCCAGGAGGTCAAGGGCACCAGCATCCTGCGTCCCGTGCTTCATAGCCTCGGGTTGGTCAAGCTTGAAGACGAGGACAAGCTCATTGAAGACGTCCGGAACAATATGCAGGTCGACCCGGTGATCACCTCGATGAGCGCCGCTGCTGCTGGCGGGGGACTCTCTGGCGCCAAGAAAAAGAAGCCCTCGGTCACCGACGAACCGGTGCCCGGCTTTACCGTCAACTACTCCGACAGCAACGCATTCCGCGCACAAAAAATCTGCAATGCCTTGACCGATCTGATCCTGACGGAGAACCTGAAAGAGCGTGGCGATATCGCCCAGAGCACCACCGACTTTCTCGGCCGCCAACTCGAAGACGCCAAACGCACGGTTGACGACCAGGATGCCAAGCTCGCCGCCTTCAAGAAGCAATACATGGGTCAGTTGCCCACTGACGTCGACAACAACATGCGTATGCTCATGTCGCTGAACTCGCAACTCGACGCCTCCACCCAGACCCTGAGCCGCGCGCAACAGGATAAGGCCTACACCGAAAGCATGCTGGCGCAGCAAATGGCCGCCTGGAAAACTTCGCAGTCCAGCACCAATCCGCAGACCCTGGAACAAGGATTGACCCAATTGCAGGGGCAATTGCTGCAACTGCAGGCGCGCTATACCGACGACCACCCCGACGTGATCAAAACCAAGGCTGACATCGCCGAGATCGAGAAGAAGCTGAAGGAGGTCAAGGCCGCGGCGGATGCGGACAGCAGTGCCACCGACAGCAGCGATAAGGCCAGCGCCTCCGAACCGCCTGAAATTCGCCAGCTCCGTTTGCAGATTCACCAGTACCAGAGCGTGATCGAGCAGGCCACCCTCGACCAGAAGAGGCTGCAAAGCGCGATTAGCGTCTACCAGAACCGCACCGCCATGAGCCCGGGCATCGAGGAGCAATACAAGCTGCTTACTCGCGACATCGATAACGCCCAGGCCTTCTACAAAGAGCTGCTCGCCAAGAAAAGCTCCTCCGGGCTGGCCAGCAAGATGGAGAGCGATCAGCAAGGCGAGCAGATGCACATTGTCGCCGCGGCAGCCCTGCCGGATGCTCCCAGTTTCCCCAACCGTCCGATGCTGGCCGCAGGCGGCCTGGGTGTCGGCCTGGCGCTCGGCGCCCTCATCGCCATCATTTTGGAGTTTAGCGACAAGTCGATCCGCACCGAAAAAGATGCTGCGGCCATCATGGATCTGCCCCTCCTGATTTCCGTGCCCTGGCTGGGTGATGACGAGGACGATGCCGCCAAGGGCAATGGCAACGCCAACGCTCGCCGCCGTTTCTGGGGCCGGGGTGATCCCGCCCCGCCAAAAGATCACGAGCACGTCGAGGTCTAGCGCAAGACTATGTACAAAGAATTTTTTGGACTTCGCGCCAACCCGTTCAACGTCAATCCGGACCCGCGTTACCTCTTTCTCACGCGGCACACCGAAGAGGCGCTGGCCTGCCTTACCTACGGCATTCAAAGCCGCAAGGGCTTCGTGTTGCTGACCGGCGAGGTCGGCACCGGCAAAACCACGCTGATCAATAAATTGATGGAATGGCTCCGTCTGCAGCAGGTGGCTACCGCCTTCATCTTCAACTCGCGCATGGACGTGCCCCAGCTCCTCGATTTCATGATGGCCGATTTCGGTATTCCCGGCGATACCAAGTCGAAGAGCCAGCTCCTGCAGCGCCTCTACAACTGGCTGCTCGATCGCTATCGCGCCGGGGAGACTGCCGTCCTCGTCATCGACGAGGCCCAAAGCCTCTCCGACGAAGTGCTCGAAGAGATCCGCATGCTCACCAATCTCGAGACCTTCACCGAAAAGCTCCTGCAGATCGTTCTGGTCGGACAGCCGGAACTCGAACAACGCCTCAAGCAGCCCCAGTTGCGCCAGTTGCGTCAGCGCTTGACGCTGCGCGCCAAAACTCATCCCTTCAATCTTGAGGAAACCAAGTCCTATATCACCCAGCGCCTCCGCATCGCGGGGTCGAACGGCGTGCCGATCTTCGATTCCGACGCCACCGTCGCCATTTTCCGTTACGCGCAGGGCATTCCACGCATCATCAACCTGCTCTGCGAGCACTGCCTGGTCAGCGCCTTCGTCGATCAAAGAAAGACGGTCTCTGTCGAAGTCGTCGATTCGGTCGCCCGCGATTTCGATCTCGCCGATGGCAACGCCGCCGGCGCCATGATTGCACCGGCTCCTCCGTCATCCGAAAAGTTTGATCTGGTCGAAGCCTTACGCACCTTGGCGACACTGGCCGACCGGCTGCGCCAATCCGAACAACAAGATCTCCCCAAGGAAAGGAAACTATGAGCCGCATCCATGACGCTTTGAAACGCGCCGAGCAGGAAAGAGCAACTTCCACGGGGACGTACGTTGAGCCCGCCTTCCAGCAACCCCCCGCTTTCCAGCCACCGGAAGAGCAACGCGAAACAATACCTTCGCCGCCTTTGCCGCAACGGTCGGGAGCCCTCGCCATGCCAACCATGGCCTCCGCCTTGAATTACGAATCGCTGCTCGCCCGCTGCCCCCAGACCGAATGGACCCCGGATTCGCGCACCATGCTCTTCTTTCACGGAGACGACAATCGGGTCGGGGCGGAAGAGTTCCGCACCCTGCGCAACCGTCTCTACCAGATCCGCGAGAAAATGCCGCTGAAACGCCTGCTGGTAACCAGCGCGCTTCCCAAAGAAGGGAAGTCTTTCGTGGCTGCCAATCTCGCCCAGGTCATGGTGCGGCAGCACGGGCGCCGCGCCCTCCTCATCGACGCCGATCTGCGCAACCCCGGCATGCACCGCCACCTCGGAGCAGCCCAATCGCCCGGATTGGCCGAATACCTGTTGGGCGAATGCGATGAGTTCGCCGCCCTGCAACGCGGGCCCATGGAAAACCTGTTCTTCCTGCCTGCAGGCCGGACCGTTCCCAGCGCCCCTGAACTGCTCGCCAACGGCCGTCTGAAGCTGTTCCTGCAGCGTGTTGAGCCCTTGTTTGACTGGATCATTATGGACACATCGCCCGTCATCCCCGTTTCGGATGCCACACTGGTCGCCGGTTCTTGCGACGGCGTCCTCATGGTTGTGCGCTCCAATGCTACCCCTTCCGATTTAGCTCGCCGTGCCCGCGAAGAATTCCCGGACAAGCTGCTGCTCGGAGTTGTGCTTAACGGAGCCCCATCCGGAGAGCATGCACGTTCTAGGTACTACTATGGCGAGGCCGTGAACAGCCAAACTTGATGTCAAAGTGAAGATGAACCGAGGACAAGTTGATCCGGCTCTTCAATGTCTATTACCCAATCCGAACTCTGGTCCTGCTCATCGGAGAGGCCCTGATCGTCTGGACCTCTTTCCTGCTGGGGGCCTGGATCATACTTCGCGAGGATTGTTACCTGGTGTTGTACGTCGAGGGCGGCTTTCTCAACATCCTCGTACTGACCGCCCTGGTATTGCTCTGTTCGCACTGCTTCGACCTTTACGACACGGCCCGTCTGAACACCAAGGGGGAACTCTATTTCCGCTTGCTCCTGGTACCGGGGGTGGTGGCCTTTGGTCTGGCCATCGTGAGCTACATCCGTCCCAGCCTCCTTCTGGGGGCCCTCCATCCTGAACACACTCCCTATCGGAGCGGTTCTTCGGCGGTAGGCCTGGTCATCCTGACCTTCGCCCTTTTCGGATGGCGGCTCGGTTTTGCCTGGCTCGTCCAGTTGCCCATTCTGGTCGAGCGCGTCTACGTCCTGGGCACCGGCGAGCGCGCGCAGCGACTGGTGCAGGGCCTGCGCCAGAATCCTGAAATCGGCGTCGAGATTGCCAGTTGGACGGGCAAGATGGAAGGCGCCGTAACCCGCGAGTCCGTGGCCGCGCACCTGATGGAAGTCGTCCACAAACAGAAAGTCCGTCACGTTATTGTGGCCATGCCCGATCGCCGCGGTACCATTCCCATGCGGGAACTCCTCAACCTCCGCATGCAGGGAATCAAAATCGAGGAAGCCGCCACCTGGCTCGAAAAAATCTCCGGCAAAATCGAGGTCGAGAGTCTATATCCCAGTTGGCTGGTGTTTGGCGAAGGCTTTCGCCGCAACTCCATCGTCAGGGCGGTTCGCCGCGCCATCTCCGTCATCATTTCGCTGATCGGTCTCCTCGTCGCCCTGCCCTTGCTCCCATTCATCATCCTTGCCATCCGCCTCGATTCCAAGGGGCCCATCTTCTACACCCAGACGCGAGTGGGCAAGGGCGGACGCTTATTCAAGGTCGTGAAGTTCCGCACCATGCGCCAGGACGCCGAAGCCGCGAGCGGTCCAAAGTGGGCGGGCGATCACGATCCCCGCGTTACCCGTGTCGGCAAGTTTCTCCGCGCCTCCCGCCTCGATGAAATTCCCCAGTTGTGGTGCGTGCTCAAGGGCGACATGGCATTCGTCGGCCCGCGTCCCGAGCGCCCGGAATTCATCGAGTTGCTCTCTAAAGAGATCCCCTATTACGGCGTACGCCACATGGTGCGGCCCGGCCTCACCGGATGGGCGCAGGTCAAGTACAAGTACGGCAACACCGTCGAAGAGTCGCGCGAAAAACTTCAGTACGACCTGTTCTACATCAAGAACGTTTCCATTGGTCTGGATCTGCTGATCATGTTCCAGACCATCAAGACCGTTCTGTTGGGCCGGGGTGCACAATAATGGGTGCACAATAATGAGCGCAAAATGAAGATGAAATACACGTTCTGGATCGCGGCCGCGCTCATCGGATACTCCTACCTGGGTTATCCGGCGTGGTTGTGGCTGCGCAGCCGATGGTCGCCGCGCCCGGTGCGCCGTGGTTTTGTCGAGAGCCCCGCTGCCCCCGCGGTCTCCGCCCTGATGGTCGTACGCAATGAGGAAGCGGTGATCGCTCGCAAGCTCGAAAACTTGTTGACGCTCGACTATCCCCAGGCGAAGCTCGATGTCGTCGTCGTCTCCGACGGTTCCAGCGATCGCACGCCCTCCATTCTCGCCGATTATGCCCGCGATTCCGGCCTGCCAGACGAAGACCGAACCGGCGCACCCAGCAGAGTTCGAACTCTGCTGAAACCGGTATCCCAGGGCAAAGCCGCTGGCCTCAACGATGCCATCAAACTGGCGAGCGGAGAGGTGCTGCTGTTTACCGACGCGCGCCAGCAGATCGAATCCGGCGCCCTGCGCTTGCTGATCGAGAATTTCGCCGACCTCGATGTCGGCGCCGCCAGCGGCGAACTGATGCTGGGTGATCCCATCAGCGGAGAGACCGAAAAGGGAATGGGGTTGTACTGGCGCATCGAAAAGAAGATTCGCGAACTGGAGTCCGCCTCCGGTTCGGTCGCCGGCGTTACCGGCGCTATCTACTGCGCCCGCCGCCGCTTGCTCGACGAGTCGCCATTGCCCGAGGGCGCCATCCTCGACGACGTCCTCTTGCCCATGCAGATCGTGCGCAAAGGATTTCGCGTTATCTTTGACGCCCGCGCCCGTGCCTGGGACTCACCCGACCTCGGCGAAAGCCGTGAATTTTCCCGCAAGGTTCGCACCCTGAGCGGCAACTATCAGCTCCTGCAACTTGCTCCCTGGCTGTTGAGTTCCGAAAACGCGATTCGATTTGAATTCGTAAGCCACAAGCTCTCGCGATTGGCCGTGCCCTTTGCCTTGCTGGCGCTTCTGATCGCATCCATGTTCCTGTCCCAGCCGCTTTATCGCGCGGCGCTCGGGGCGCAGCTGGCGTTTTACGCGCTCAGCCTGGCCGCGCTTGCGGGCGTCAAGATCGGACCGCTCTCGCGCATTGCCGATCCCGCCCGTACTTTCGTTGTCCTCAATTCCGCCGCCCTGGTCGCCTTCATCAACTTTGTCACCGGCAGAAAGGCAGTGTGGGTCCGCTGAATAATGTTCGCTGAATAATGCTCGCTGAATAATGTTCGCTGAATAATGTTCGCTGAATCGAGTGTAGCGCCGGCGTCTCGCCGGCAAATGACCGCTGATCTCTTATGAAAATACTCTGGGTCAAAGCCGATAAGCTCCTCCCCGTGCAGAACGGCGGCAATATCCGCACGTACCACGTCTTGCGATATTTGTCCGCGCGGCATGAGCTTACGTTTTTCTCCCACTATGGAGGAACGCCCGACCCGGACTACGAGCGCGAGTTGCAGCGGCAGTTGCCCGGCGCGGTGGCCGTCTGCACCGGCAAGCGCGTACTCTCGGGAGCCGCGCGCGCTCTCGACTATCTGGCTCATCTCGGGGCCCAGCCTCCGTATGCGGTCAGCCGCTTCGCTGACGCTAAGGTCCAGAAGCAGCTCCAGGACTGGTTCCGCGAGCAGCGCTTCGATGTTGCCGTCTGCGACTTCCTGGACGCGGCGGTCAACTTTCCCGGACGCCTCAACATCCCCAGCGTGCTTTTCCAGCACAACGTGGAAAGCGAAATCTGGCGCCGCCATGCCGCCACTGCGGGCAACCCGGCAAAAAAAATGATCTACCGCATGGAATTCCGGAAGATGCTCCGCTACGAGCGTGCCGTAGTCCGCAAGTTCCAGCATGTGATTGCCGTCTCCGCAAATGATCGCTCCATCATGATGCAGTGGGTGGATGCCGATCGAGTTACCGTCGTCCCCACTGGAGTCGATCTCGCGCAGTATCGCCCCGATCCCGCCAAGTTGGATCCGGCGAATTCCGATCCCGCAGGGTTCGATCCGACTTCCGCTCCCACGACTTCCGATCCGAATCCGCTCGCGTCGTCCGCCCCCCTCATCACCTTCGTCGGCGCCATGGACTGGGAGCCGAACGTCGACGCCGTCGAATATTTTTGCAGCGAGATCTGGCCCGCGATCAAGACCGAAGTGCCGCGGGTACGTTTCCGCATCGTTGGCCGCAATCCCGGCCGCCGCGTTCAGAAGTGGGCCTCGAATTCGAATTCGAACTCAAATGATGGCTCGATTGAAGTTAGCGGCCGTGTGCCCTCGGTCGTCGAACATCTGCGCCAGTCCGCCGTTGTCATCGTGCCCTTGCGTATCGGCGGCGGGACGCGGCTGAAGATCTACGAAGCCATGGCGACCGCCAAAGCCGTCGTCTCCACCACCGTCGGCGCCGAAGGACTGGATGTTCATCACGGCCGCGACATTATCCTGGCCGACGATGCCCGTTCCTTCGCCCAGGCAGTGATCATGCTCTTGCGCGATCCCGAACTCCGCCGCCGTTACGAAAAGGCCGCCGCCGAGACCGCGGCCCGCTATGACTGGCCGGCAGTCGGTGAGCGCTTCAGCGAAGTCTTGCAGTCGGTAGCGGAAAAGAAATCTCCGGCGGCGCGTGCGATCCTGGCGCGCTTAGCGGAAAAGAAAGCTTAAAGAACAGAGGAATTTGTGGCCATCGGCGATACCGGCAACGGCGACGACAATAGAGTAGCGGCGGAAGTCCGTGGAAGGCGCATGTCCTTCCGGGCCGCGGACCCGACCAAGACCGCGTTCTTCTGGCTCAGCGGTTTCTTCGTGGTCTATTGCGCCCGCCCCGAAGACTGGATTCCCGGTCTCAAGTTTTTCCCGCTCGCCAAGATCACCGCCATCCTGGCCATGTGGGGTCTGTTCACCGCCCTGGGCAGAACCAAACGCACCATGAAGGATTTGCCCAAGGAGGCGAGACTCCTCCTGCTCATGATCGGCCTTCTCTACCTCGGAGCATTTCTGTCTCCCGTGTGGAGGGGCGGCGCCTTGATTCGCACCATGGATTTTTCCAAAATCTACATCGCATGGGTGCTGGTTTTCCTGTTGATTACCACTTTTGACCGCTTGCGGCGAATCATCTTTATCCAGGCATTTTCGGTGGTCGTCGCTTGTGCCGTCGCCCTCGTCAAGGGCCACGATGTGCCCCGCCTTAATAGTGTGTTGGGTGGCATCTATTCGAATCCGAACGATCTCGCATTCGCCATCGTGTTATCGCTGCCGTTTGTGCTGGCCTTCATGGTCACCGCCAGGAATGCCGTCATCAAAGCGGCTTGGCTCTTCGGAATGCTGGTGATGTTGGTCACCATTTTTATGACCGCATCCCGGGCCGGTTTCATCGATCTCGTCATCTCCGGCAGTGTCACCCTCTACTTCTTCGCCATCAAGGGAAAACGCCCTTACCTGATTGTGGCCACGTTCCTCGTCGGCGCCGTGGTGATGGGCGCCTTCGGCGGAAAACTCTACGATCGCTTTACCGCCTTGTCGGGCAACAGCACCACCGAGGAATCCGCCTACGGCTCCTACCAGGATCGCAAGTACCTCATGGTGCGCGCCGTCGAGGCCATCGAAACCTATCCCATCTTTGGCATTGGCGTTCGCAACTTCCCCACCTTTTCGCTCATCTGGCACGACGTGCACATGACTTACCTCCAGG
>JBEKFN010000055.1:0-15491 GCA_050013295.1 Terriglobales bacterium | reverse complement strand
GTTCGACGTGGCGGGGGCTGGAAACGGACTTACGGTCGGGTTAGTGAGGCACTCCCAAAGGAAACAGGGAGAAACAGATAGGCTTGACCTTCGGAGCACCGCGTCAGTCCTCGACCCTACCAGGGGCTGTTGGGAGCTAAAACGGATTCCGATTAATACGTGACCATCACGATCCAGTACACTCCTCCAGGACGGCTCACGCTGGGAGCAAAGCAAACTCCCAGCGAATACCCCGAGCTTAGGGGCTGTGAGAGCGACGTCTTGACGCCATCGGGAAGTCGTTCGAGATCGGTGGCCGTCCAGGCCAACACTCGATGCACGCCGGCAATGCCTTTCGGAGTAACAGTGTCCAAGGCATCAATGAGCGCCATGTGACAAGCCATGTGACGTATCGCAGCTTGAGGCTTGCGAGTAGGCACGGCAAGCCTCTGTGACATTACGTAGTTTGTGATCGCCTTTTGCAGGACCGTGTCGGCCTCACGCTCGGAGTAATCCGGCAGGCGATGCGCGAAATCCTCGGTCGTGTACATTCGGTCACCGCTTAGGACCAGTGCGACTCCAACCGCGTTGTAGTTGGGACTGAGGATGTTCGCGCGATGGGGCGGTGAGTTCATAAGGACGGTATGAATACCTGCCACGTCCATCTCGAGCGCGACGTTTTCAGCCAGCCTGTCAGAGCGCAGGTTCTCGTCCGCGATTCGGACCTGCAGGGACGGCTCACCGCCAAACTGGTGCGACAGATGTCTGTGTTTCACCAGCAGATCCGTATGCCTGCGCGCGGCCTGGTTCAGACGCTCATCCACTGCCAGCGGCGGCAATCCTCGGTGGGCCCGCTCCTGGTTGATCAGCTCGACCAATTGCTTCGCGCCCGTGGAATCGAACTGCTCTTGCGCGAATGCGACGCCGGCCAGCAGCGAAAGAACCAGCAGAGCAAGGGTAAAGCGGCGAGAAATGGCAGGCGTTTCGTGGGAGGGCATCTTCTCAAGCATTAGACACCGCATTCCGGTGTTTCGTTTGTCACGCGACCGAAATACAATAGCCGAACTTCGCCAGCCGTTCCCGAAACTCTTTCAGGAAACGTTCAGCATCCGTCCGGTGCTGAAAGCCCACCACAAGATCGTCAGCATAACGGACGACAACCACATCGCCCTTTGCCACTTTCCTGCGCCAGACATCAGCCCATAGATCGAAGAGGTAATGCAGGTACACGTTGGCGAGCAGCGGTGAAGCCACTGCTCCCTGCGGCGTACCCAGCTTCGTCTCCGACCACTGACCGTCTTCCGATACTCCCGCCTTCAGCCATTTCCGGAATCAGACAAAGTATCCGTCGATCGGCCACCCGATGCTCGATGAACTTCATTGTCCATTCGTGGCTCAGGTTATCGAAGAAGCCACGGATGTCGGCGTCGAGCACCCAGTTCACCCGCCTCCGTTGGATGCCCACTGTCAGCGCGTCCAGCGCCTGATGTGGGCTGCGATTGGGACGGAACCCGTAAGAGAAGCCCTTGAAGTCGACCTCATAGATTTGGTTGAGGATCGTCACCACGGCCTGTTGAACGACTTTGTCCTCCAGCGCCGCGATGCCCAACGGACGTTGCCGCCCGTCAGCCTTCGGAATGAAGACTCGTCTTGAAGGTTTTGCCCGATACGCTCCGCGGTGCACCCGGCTGTGCAGATCGACGAGTCGATCCTCCAGTCCGGTTTCATACTCTGCCCACGTCACGCCATCGATACCCGGCGAAGCCTTACGCTGAAGTGCATAAAAGCTGTCCCGGAGTAGCTCGACGCTCAGATGGTGGAGCAAAGCAGTGAACCGTTCCTGCTTTCTTTCCCTTGCTGCTTTCCGCACACCGTCCAACCCCTGGGACATGCGCTTCCCGCTCTGTGTCGGGTGCATGTGCGACTGAACGATGTTCTCCCACGTCTGTGCCCTTCCCTCCCCTGCCTCCGCAGAAGGTTTCCCTCCCTTGTTCGGCTGGTTCACAAGTACTACGGCACAGTCCGACTTCTCCAGCACGTGCGTGTCCGCCGTGCGGCTTGTGGCCTTCGCGGACCGGCCTTGATTGTCAGACCAAGGCGCGCTGGAGATCTCCCGGTTCTCGTGCATGTTGTTTCTCAGCGTGCGCGGGTTCTCAGACTACGCAGGACCGACAGTCCACTCGCGATTAGCGTGGCTGCCGTGTTGCCTTCCTCCTACTCGGAATGAAGTCGGCATCCTGATCTACGGGCTTTTCGCAGCTCAATCGCCCCGCCCACCGATGCCTCTATCTACGCTTCGAGAAACACCTCACGCTGTCCCCCGCAAGACTCAAGGCCAGGATGGATTCGCTACTTCCTTTCCTGTAGGGCTCTTGCATCCCCTACAACATGCCGGTTTAGCCCGGCGCACTCCTGTTTGCCCGTCACTCGGGCGTTTCAGGAGACCTCACGCTTCTCGGGGCGCCACGAGCTGATCAGTCCAAATCGAGTAGTCAAGAACTGCTAACTGCTCGTTATTGGATTAAGGCTATTCCTTGGGAAGATCGATCATGACGACCTGCGAGTTTTCACGTAAGCGGTCGAAGACGATTTGTTTCCCGTCGCTTGTGACGTCGAAGGTCCGCATGGTGGCACGGTTTTGCAGCCTGGTGAGGGGGCGCGACTGCATCGAGGCGAGATCGAGTAGCCAGAAGTCCTGTGATGCGAGCAGTCCCTGCATGTAGATCAGACTCTTGCCATCGGGCAAGAAGCGGACGCGCTCGCCCAAGCGCCGCAAGGCGATCTCGGGATGGATTTATGGCGCATCGACCCGGCCGGCGGGAATCCAGAGCGCCTCACGCAACGAGCAACTTCGAGCCGAGGCGAACGTTTTCCAACTTGGTCGCCTGACGGCCGTTGGATCTATTTCGTGCACGGGACGCCGGCGACCAAGGAGACGCAACTCGAGGCGTGGCAGAGGAGTGAACTCACCGACTGTCACAGCCAAGGTTGTGATTTACGAGGCGTTCGTTGACGGCAAACTCGAAGCTCCGAAACACCTCAGCTGGAACTGGATCCCATTCCGCAATTCAAGCCTTCGGCAAAGCTGGACGAGAATTTGGAAACTCTGCCTCTCAGGTGCGCACCCTCAGCACCGGGCAATGCGCACGCGCTACGACCTGATACGCCGTGGTTAGTGGCGCCTCGAATGTGCCTGCGGCGCGGTGCGCGCTGATGACAATCAGATCCGCGCTCTGCTCCCAGGCGGCATTCAAGATGGCTTCCGCGCGATCGCCCGTGATCGCCAACGCGTCGAACTTACACCAGGCTCTGGCTTCTGGCGGAATCAGAGCGTTCAAGCGCCGGTAGTATTCCTGGAGTATTTCGTGCCGCGACAGGTCGGCAGCGACGTGGAGCAGGATCAGCTCAGCGTCAGCGATCCTGGCAAGCGAAAGAGCGTAGGGGAGCGCTTTCAGAGAGTCCGCGGAGAAATCTGTGGGATACAAGATCCTTGCGAATTTTCTGGCAGCACCCCAGGACTTACCCGCCCTCGGAGAGACGCTCAGGACCGGACAGGGCGCAACATTGAAGATGCGCTGCGCTACCGAGCCCAGCAACAGCTTGTTGACACCGCTGCGGCCATGTGTCCCAACCACTACCAAATCGATAGATCGGGCCGGGATCACCCGCGCAAGAACATCCGTGATCGCACCGTGCTCAATGATGGTTTCGACGGGCTCTCCGGCCAAACGACTTGAGGCAATGAATCGTTGCATGTGCGCTTCGGCGGCCGACTGGGCCTTGCGGGCTTCGTTGGGCCCCGTTGCAGCCGTGGTCGAGCCCGCGTCCCGTATGACGTGAGCGACGAATATCGCCGCTCCGTAATCGTGCGCCACTGCGCGCGCCAATGGGACAGCTGCCCCCGAGCAGTCGGAAAAATCTGTGACTAGAAGAATACGGGTGAAGGACGGAAGAATCATTTTAGTGCTCACCTCTGACGGCCTTTGCAGCCTGGGCCTGCAATGCGCCCGGCCGGCCATGCACAACTGCGCGTTAGGTTAGTCCGAAGTAGGCGCGATGCAGAGCATCGTTCGCATGTAGTTCGGCAACTGTTCCAGTGAAACCCGCAACACCGCGTTCCAGCGTACAGACCCGGTCGGCGAGATCGAGGACTTTCACGTTCTGTTCAGCGATCAGCAGCGAGATCCCTTGCCCGCGCGCTTTCTCCAGGATGCGAAAAACATCTCGTACCATAAGCGGCGAGAGTCCGGCGGAGGGCTCGTCCATCATCAGCAAACGCGGCCTTCCTGCCAGTGCCTTGGCAATCGCGAGCATTTTGCGCTGCCCCCCACTCAAGCTGCTGGCGAGCGAGTGGCGCCGGCGCTCGAGCTCCGCGAAAATCGCGTAGAGCTCCTGAACGCGCGAACTCAGCTCCGCGCGGGCGAGCAAGTGCCCGCCGATACGTATGTTCTCGTCGATGCTGAGATCGGGGAATACTCCCATTTCCGACATAAAGGCAATGCCGCGCCGAACCCGACGATCGATACGGAGGTGGGTTATGCTTTCGCCGCCAAAACGAACCTCTCCTTTCCATGCGGGAAGCAGGCCGATCAGTACCTTGAGTAGCGTGGTTTTGCCGGCGCCGTTGGCTCCGAGCAGTACAACGGTCTGGCCTTCATGCACTGCGACGGTGGCGCCCCAAAGCACTTGCACGCGCTGGTACCCAGCTTCCAGCGATTCGCCCTTAAGAAGTTCAGCAGACATCGCTACCTCCCAGGAACACGCTTACAACCTGCGGGTCGCGCACGGCTTCGCTTAGCGCTCCGTCAAAGATCTCGTGCCCGGCGTTGAGGACAATCACGCGGTCGGTCACTTCGGCGATGAAGCCCATCACGTGCTCAACAACCAGCAGTGCGATTCCTGAATTGGCAAACTCGCGCAGCTTGCGCGCAACGCGCTGGAGTTCGGCCTGAGGCAGGCCGGCGGCGAGTTCATCCACTAGAAGCAGCCGGGGCGCGGTCGCCAGCGCACGCGCTAAATCGAGCATCTTCTGCTGCGAGCTGTTCAAGTCCGCCGCCGCTCGGGAGCGATACGTGTCGAGTTCGAGGGACGCCAGTATGGCGTCAGTGTCGGTCTGCTTCCCGTTGGCCGCGCCATACGTTGCAGCAATGTCGACGTTGTCTCGTACGGTCAGTGCCAGGAAGGGCTGGGGTACTTGGAACGTGCGATTGATGCCGAGCCGCACCCGCTTGTGCGAAGGCAGCCTTTCGATCCGTTTCCCCAACCAGCAAACTTGCCCTGCATCGGGTGGGTAGATACCAGAGATGATATTGATGCAGGTGGTTTTGCCCGATCCGTTGGGTCCGACCAGGCCCAGCACCTCGCCCGGTATGAGATGGAAGCTGGCGCCGTCCAGCGCGCAGAAACCGCCGAAGCGTTTAACCACCTTGTCGACGCGGAGCAGAGGAGTCTTCTCCGCCCATTGATCAGGGGACATTGATCCCCCACCGCTTAAGGAGCGGGAGCAGCCCATTCGGCAGGAACAAAACCAAAGCCATGATCAACGTGCCATAGATGAGTTGAAAATACTGCGGCGTCGCGATGCCGATGCCATTGTAGATCCCGTAGAGTATCGCGACTCCGCTGATGGGGCCGACGATCGTGGCAGTTCCGCCGAACAGGGCAAATACTATCGCGAAGATGCTCATGCCGAGGTCGAAGACCGTTTCCGGATAGAACACGGAAATGTACCAGGCGTAAACAGCACCGATTAAGCCTGCAATCAACGCGCTGAGCAGCCAGGCGATTGTACGCCCGCGCACCACATCCACACCGGCCATGCTGGCGCTGACCGGATTTTCTCGAATGGCCTGCAGGGCCAGGCCAAAGCGGGAATTCCGCAGATAGACCACTATCAAGAGCGTCAAGGCGAGGATCGCAACGGCAACGCTGTAGGCAAAGCGCGGGGCGTAGACGCCGCTCAAGCGGATGCCGTACGGCCCTTGCGTGACGTTCGTCAGATTGGGATTCGAAATGATCTGGGCAACTACTTCCGATGCCGCGAGAGTGGCAATCGCGAAGTAGGCACCTTCTAACCGCAGCAGCGGAGTGAGAATGATGCCGAGGATCAACGCCGCCAGCGCGCCCGCCACCAGCGCGAGGAGGGGAGGCGCATGCATATGCAGTACCAGAAGGGAAAATCCGTAAGCGCCCGCGCCGAAGAATCCCACATAACCGAAAGGCAGATAGCCCGTAAAACCATAGATCACATTGATCCCCTGCGCCAGCACAAGGTAGACGACGAAGTTAAAGAGCAGCAAGTGGTTGCTGTAAACCCACGGGAGAACTGCAAAAGCTGCCACCACCGGCACCAGCACAAAGATCAGGTGGCGAAGCCCGTTACGCATGCCGCACCCGCTTCCCAAGCAGGCCTGTGGGCCGTACCAGAAGGATAAGGATGAGCACCAAGTATGGCAGCAAGTTCGCCCACGAACTGGCATACGTCTGCATGAACATCAGGGCAACACCATAGACCATGCCGCCCAGAACCGTTCCGAGCGGCTGGCCGAGCGAGCCCATCACAATAACCGCAAACGACGTGATCGTGACCGCTACGCCCATCGCGGGCACAATGCTGCCGAACATAAACGGCGCCAGGACCCCGGCCACAGCGGCTAGCGCCAGGCTGATCCCGAACGCCAAGGCGGAGACGGCATGCACGTTAATCCCCGTGCTCAAGGCTTCGTCCCGCTGCGACATAACCGCGCGCGTGACGTAGCCGATCCGCGTTCGGTACAGATACAAACAGACCAACGCGATGCAGACAGCACTGGCGATGCCACTGACCATCCAGGAGGCAGGGAATGTCTGGTTCAAGATATGCCAGGGTTCGCTGCCCAGCACGTCACCGGGGATTGAATACTCGCTCGTCCCGAAGCCGATGGTGGCGCACGCCTCGATGACCTGCGACAGGCCGAAAAACAAAATTAGCGAGAGCATCTCCGGGTCCTTCGACGCCTGTAGCCGGGGCACGAGCAGGTAGTAAAGCGGCCAACCGATGAGCGCGAAGGCAACGAAAACAATGGGGATCGAGAATATGGGATTAACTCCCCGCAGCGTGAAAAGCCAATAGGCCGCGAAGCCGCCCAGCATCAGGAAGTCGCCATGCGCCAGATTGACGACCCGCATGACGCCGAAAACAAGGTTCAGCCCTAGCCCAATCAGGCTGAAGTAGAGACCGAACAGCAGTCCTGCAATCAGGGCATATTCCAGCATCGAACTCCATTCGTGTGCAGCAAGCCTCGGGAAGCCGGACTCAAATTGCCGTCGCGCGCTCCGTCTGCTGCAATCTGTCACGGCGCAGGATAGGCCGGCTTGCTGTCTGCCAGGTCGCGCGGATAAACGATATTTAGTCTCAGTCCGCCCTTGCTATCGGGAACGAGCTGTCCCAGGGGTTGGATCTCACCGGTCTGCGCTCCAGTCTCATCCAGTTCGAAGTCGCCATCGAGCGTCTTCAGCTTGCCCGACTGCGCGAAGATGGCCCTGCGTAACGCCAGCTGGTCCAGGTTGTCGGTGGTCGCCAGCGCTCGATCCAGCACCAGCCCGGTCGTGTACCCTGCAACCGCGTTGAAGCCGAATTCCACGTGGCCGCCTTGGTATTTCTTGTCCCAGGCCGCTTTAAATTCAGCGAGCGTCATCCCAAAGTTCGGCTTATAGCTGATGGCCGAGGAAGTGACATACGTGTAAACGTATTGCAGGGCTTTGGGCCCGACCCCGCGCTCGACCAGTTCAGTCTCTAGGCCGGGATAGATGCCAAACAGCCATTTGAACTTGATTCCGCTTTCCTGCACGTTGCGGAAGAAAGCGATATCGTTACCGGGATAGCCAAGGTGCACGACCGCATCCGGATTGCTGGCGCGAATGTTTTGCAGCAAAACGACGTAGTTCGACGTATTGGTGGCAACACCGTTGTCATAAACAATCTCGAGTTTACCGGCATCCTTCAGGAATTTGCGTACGGCATTCGCCTGGGTGCTGGTGTAATCGTTGGTCGCATACAAGATGGCCACGCGCCGAATGCCGAGCTGATAGCCTTCGGTATTGAGGAAATCCCCCACGTATTTGGGCCAGACACTGGAGATCGGATCGGAGATCAGCACGATGTAGGGGTTGTCTTTCGTGAAAAACGTGGCGCCTGTGCCCGTCTGATCGATCAACAGCATTTTGTGATCGCGCGCAATGGGTACCCCAACGGACGTGAGCACCGAGCCGGAATCGGCAACCAGGATGTCAACCTTGTCCTGCGTGATGAGCTGGTTATAAAGCGTTGTCGCCGTGGCTGTCGAACTTTGATCATCGTAGGCAATGAGCTTGATTGGTATCTTCTTATTGAAGGGCCTTACGAGTACCCCCCCTGCTTCATTCTTTTGTTCGACCCAGAGTTTCAGGCCGTAGTACACGGGCATGGAAATCGAGGCGAACGGGCCGGAGGACGCGTAGAGCGTGCCAATCTTGATGTCTTTAGGCGTCTCGGCCGCATCGGCGGGCGTCAGCATGGAAGCGAGCAGGCAGACTAGGGGGAGCGGCAGCAGTCGTCGCGATTTCATCCTCGGTAGACTCCTTTCGGAAGAGGATTGCATGCAAACCTGATTCGATCCGTGGAAAGCAACCCGTTGTCCCGGAGGTTCGCGGAAATCATAATAATCGGGAAGAAGAAACACAAGAACGAATGTCCACTCGTCACCACGGGCGCGGTCCCCGGAGGCCACCATCGCGTTACCATGCAGCCTTGAAAAGGATGATACGCTGCACTCTGCCAGGTAACGATCAGTGACATCTCCTGTTCTCGACGGTCTGCGTGTTCTCGAACTGACGGAAGCGCTTGCCGGCCCCTACTGCGCCATGCTTCTCGGCGATCTGGGTGCTGACGTGGTGAAGGTCGAGCGGCCCGGAGGCGGTGACCAAAGCCGTTCCTGGGGACCGCCGTTCCTCGGAAGCGAATCGGCGTACTTTTTGGCAGCGAACCGCAACAAGCGCTCGCTGACGCTGAACTACGACCATACGCAGGGCCGAGCCATCCTCGAACGCCTCGTTGCGACCGCCGATGTGCTCATTGTAAGCAGTCCTTCACCCGCATCTCTTACGCGCCGGAACATTGATCCCGAGACTCTTATCGCACGGCACCCGCGACTGGTCTATTGCGCCATTTCAGGCTACGGGTTTACCGGACCGAAGGTGGGGTTGCCGGGGTACGACATCATCGCCCAGGCGGAAGCCGGCGTGTGGAGCTTTACGGGAGAACCAGACACTGAGCCGGTTCGCTATCCTATTGCTATTGCCGACATCACGTGTGGGCTTTATTCCGCCGTGGGCATCATGGCCGCGCTGCTGGCAAGAGAAAAATCCGGCCGCGGGCAGTTCCTCGACATGGCATTGTTTGACTGCCAGCTCACTTGGCTAGCGAACATCGGCAGCAACTACCTGAACGCTAACCAAGCGCCAACTCGGTGGGGCAACGCTCATCCCAGTATCGTGCCTTACCAGGTATTTCGTGGTGGTGATGGCCGACATTTCGTAATTGGAGTTGGCACCGAGCCTCTTTGGAAACGCTTCACTGTCGTGCTCGGCAGCGAGGAAAGGCTGGGCCGCGATCCCCGTTTTCGCACCAATGCCCTGCGGGTCCAGCATCGTAAGGAACTCATTCCCCTGATTCAAGATGTGCTTACGCAGCGCCCCGCCGAAGTGTGGCTGGGACGACTGGCCGAAGCGCAAATCCCCGCCGCCGCCATCCGCAGTGTCGGAGAGGCCCTCAACGATCCGCAAACGCTGGCACGCGCGCTGATCGTGGAAATCGAGCACCCTGCGATCAATAGGGCCCGCAGCATCGCAAATCCGATTCGCCTCTCGTCCACTCCTGCCCTATACCGTATGCCGCCTCCCATGCTGGGGGAGCATTCGGAAGCTATCTTGCGCGAGCTCGGATATTCCCCTGACGAGATCGCGGTCGCCAAACGGGACGGAGCGATCTAGAGACCCGGGAGACACGAATCGCGGGTCTACTGAACTACGAAGACCTCTAGAGGTCCTGGTCAGAGGGCATTGATCGCCACCGCGCGATGGAGGGCGAGGGGTCGACGCCGTTGCCACTGCGGTGTGGCAGACGGCGGGAGCAGAACCCCATAGACACCTACTGTTTAGGTATTCGACCGATCAGTTGGAGAGTGGTCGGCAAACCTTACCTAATCCACTAATCCGGCGATGCCGGCCTGTTCCTTATATTTCGGCACATCGTCTGGGCGCGATCTAAGGAGCTGCAAGTACTGTGTTTGCAGTGTGGGTCGGACCGAAGGAAAACAGGGATTGTGGTACAAAGACCTACTGCAATGAACGTGTGGTCACGTACCAGAGTCTGTCTCCCTGACACCTCGCTCTCGACTAAATTGAGGAATTTTCGTGTCTGGTGTCCGTATCCCAATCGCCCGAAGGCGACGTATGTGAGGCAAACGGCACGAGAACCGACTGCAGCGTTGAAGGGCGGAGTCTTGGAAGAGAATCTACATATATACGGTCAAACACCCGCGTCCACGTGGATCGTCCTCACTGCTTCGGCACTATTGGCGGTAAACGGACAGGTGTGCTCACCGCCGGCTCACAGATTGATTGCGGGAGTTCCAGCGGCCTTCCACGAAAACAAAGTACAATGCCCGCGAGAGTCGTCGGGTCAACGGAACGGAGGTTCCGTGGCTCGAAAGCGATACCAGCAGGGATCGCTCATCCTGCGGGGCACGAGGGTAAAGAAGTGGTACGGCCGCTGGCTCGAAGACGAACTCCAGCCAGACGGGAGTGTCATCCGCATCCATCGTTCGGAGATCCTGGGCGATAAGTCCGAGTTTCCGACCAAGCGCCTCGCACAACGTGAACTCGATCGCCGCCTGGCGGCGATCAATAGCCCCATTTCTGGGGCACGCCGACCCACGCACAACCATGGGCTACACGCACGTGATTGGGGACGATCACAGGAAAGTGGCCGAGCAACTCGGGGGATTCTTTGCCCAAGTTCGCCTTAATTTGCCCAAGTACAATAACGGCTCAGGAGGTAGAAGCTCCCAAGCCGATGAAGTGTAACGAGATATTTGGTTGCGGGGGGTGGATTTGAACCACCGACCTTTGGGTTATGAGCCACCACAAATTTACCCAAACTTCCCGGCCTATGTTGTTGAAAACTAATCACCAGAAGTTGTCGCAACTGCTTTCTGCGTAAAACCTTGCGACAACATCCTTCCGAACTCTTCAGCCACCTTGCTATCGTTGGCATCCGTGCTGTGACTGTAGAGCATGGTCGTACTTGCATCCACGTGCCCGAGACGCTGCTGGCGTGTCGCCATCGGCACTCCGAGCTTGTCCATCTCAGTAGCATTTCCATGCCGAAATCCGTGGCATGCCGTGCCTTTCACGTAGACGCCGAGTCCCTGTAGAACGGGAACCAACTCCCGCTTCACAAGATTCTCTGGATGCAACCGTACCTTCTCAGCGGACAGGAACAAAGGTTCGTCGGCAGCACGACCTTCCACCAGCGGCTTTAACTGTTCCGCAAGCTCAGGCGAGATTCGGAACACTCGTGCCCTGCGGCTCTTCGTGTTCTTCACCACGCTGCCCACTCGGTTCCTGCGAATTGTGATGGTGCGATTGTTCAAGTCAATGTGCCCTACATCCAGCCCACAAACTTCACCACGCCGTATGCCACACTCGCAAGCAACCCACCAAAGCAAGTTGTACGGATACTCGGACGCTTCCATGATTTTTTTCACGGTCTCGACTGAGTATGCTGGACGCTTTGCCTTAGCTTCCTCTCTGTCCCAGTAAGGTAGACGCAGATTCTCAGGAAAGTCGGAGCGGGTATATGCCCAATCCTTTGCCCATTTCCAAGCGAGTTTGAGCGTGCCCACACGGTTCTTGATTGACTTCGCACCCACCTTCTTGAACCCTTTTCCAGTGTTCCACCCAGAAATCACCGTCTGAATTGCATTGCCGTTGATTTCTCGAAATGGCATCGAGACAGACTGGTGACCGTTCTTGACTTGGAGCGCCTTATCCCAAGCCTTGAGTTCGGATTTCACACCAGCTTGTGTACCAACGCCCATGGTGCTGACAACTTTCTGCTTCCACTCCTCGGCAAACGCATAAAAAGTTCCGAGTATGGAAGGCTGGTAGTCTTCGTTGTTGATCCCCGCCTCGTTCATCACGCGGTCGAGTTCACGTCGAGCGAGACGTTTGGTCGGATACTGCTGTATTGTGCCGAGAACCTTACTCCGATGAATTCGACGGAGTACACCATTCTCAAACACGTCTTCTTTCCAGCGCCCCTCCCAACTTTCGCCTCGCAGTATTACAGACCCTCTTTGATACCTCCTCCGAGCCATGGCTCCTGCTTTCCACGGACTCGGCGACTCTGGCCGATAGTTTACGCTGGTTTCAGCGGAATCACACCGCTGCTCTGTGAGGTTCTTGGGAGAGGAATTGGACTGGTGTTCTTTCGACTGCACGAGCGCGTCCCTTGGCAATGAAAATCACCAAGAACGCACCCCCCACGCGCTTCGTCGTACTGACGGTTGTCGTAGGTATTAGTTGCTGCTGTAAACTCGCAGCGGCTGCACGATCTATTTGGTCATCGGTTTAGATGCTGAACGATGCCGCTTGGACACCGACAAAAAGGCCGAATGAGGGGCCGCAAGGTTTCCTGAAGTACATGCCCTAAGGTAACTTGCCAAATTTTGTCAGTCTGCTATTCTCCCAAAACCGAAACGGGAGCGGGGTCGCTCCCCAAATTCAAGAATTCAAATGAGCGCGTAGTGCGCCTGTCCATTTGATTTTGACGGTGAATCGAGATGGATGTCATTATCGTCTCGTTCGACGCAAGATAACCGATCACTTCAGCCCTGTCGCGGCGAGTGGTAATTAGCAATCTCAACCGGAAAGTCGCTCCCAAAATTCAAAACTTTCAAAATGCTGCACATATGCATAGAGGGAGCAGTGTGTGTGGGCGAGGAAGGAAACATGGCTCCAATCGAACTAGTAGTGAGTAACTCAACCTCGGCGACGGCCGCCGAGGTTATCATCCCCGAAGGCCAAATCTTAGAGAACTTGAACAATGTAATAGGATTTTCCCATCGGTTCAGGTCCCTGTGGGACGAAATCGACATGTGGCGGCAACCGATCAAGGATTTAAAGGGGGCTTTCGGTGTCAGGATGGGCTGCGCTGGTAAGCGCATGATGATCGGGGAAACAACCTATAACTGGGAAGAATTTTGCCGCCATTATTTCAATCTTAGTGTTCGCCGGGTGAATGAGTTGTTGGAGGAACCGCTGGTTGAGATTACGGACGACGATCTGCCGGAGTCCGGCGATAACCATGACGAAGATGGGGAGTCCGGGGAAACCGAAGAGGAACAGGAAGGCGAAGCGGAAGAGGAAGAGCAAGAGGAAGAGGAAGAAAAAACCACTGCTCGTAAGGGCCGTGCCCGAAGCAGCAAACAGAAAAGAGTACATCGCCCCACCGCCAACCGTGCAATCCTAGCGGATTTTACGAAACTGATCCTCCCCATCCTGCTGAACGCGCCCACGGACACCACCAAGGAAGAAATCCACGATAAGGCGCGGGAACAGGCCATCCTCTTCGCTGAAAACTACCCGGAATTGGTGGCGGAACTCAGGCTGCCCGCTGGCTTTAATTTGAAGCCAAGGATCGCGGAATTGGAGGAGGAAATTGATCGGCTCAAAGCTGAGCATGAGGTTGCCAAGCAAAAGATTGTCGAGAATTTCCGGCAGCGGATTGAGTCCCTCAGCAAGGTGCCCGACAACTTAAAAGATGACCACATCGCAGCGAGCCTAGCAGCGGAACCGGACACCGACGCGGCGGGCGAGATGCTGACCGCCTATCTCCGCACAGTCGTGGAGCGGGTCTTGCCTCCGGAGATGGAGATGAGGCAGCCAAAGCCCTTCAAAGTCCATGAGGCCGATGGGCATGTAACCGCAACCGTGGCCATCAAAGGCCGCGACTGTCGCATCATGATCGGCGACTATCTGGAAAAGAAAGGCGTGAAGGAAGACGCACCAACGCTGGCCAAGTGCACGGCTGTCGGGGAATGCGAGCAGCGCCGCAGAGTACGGGAGTGGGATGGCAGCAAGTGGGGCAAAGAACACGTCGTCTATTGGGGCAGGGAGACGGGCGAGGAAAAAAGTTACAAGGTTATCAGCGAAGCCAGAGCGCGGGAAATTGCACCCGCTGCGTTTGGATCGGCAGAGCCGTCTGCGGCCGAAGTTTCTCCCGTGGTTAATCCCGCACCGCAGGAGTCCGAAGAACCGACAGTTTGACTAGCTGGGGCACCGAATATAAAAGGGGGCGGGTTATCCACCCTCCCTATTCGTCCAAACACTCGTGTCTGGCAACCAAAGCTGAGGCCGTTCTTTCACCGTTTTGGCGCGAAGTGGAGGACCGCACCCCACTATCCTGAGCCCGTTTACGACACGATCATTGAGCCCTGTGCGGGCAGCGCAGGATATTCGCTGAGACACGCACACCACGAAGTCCGTCTTTACGACCTAGACCCGGTTATCTGTGGGATTTGGTGTTACTTAATTCATGTGTCGGAAGCAGAAATCATGGCTCTGCCAACTGGTATTAACCACGTGGATGACTTGGGCTGCGTGCCGGAGGAAGCCCGCTGGCTCGTCGGATATTGGATGAACAAAGGGACGGCCAATCCATCGAAGTCGCCCAGCGCATGGATGCGGAAGTACGGAGATCAGCAGATGGGCGTCTATTGGAGCAAACCAGTGCGAGAACGCATCGCTTCGCAACTAAAGTACATTCGGCATTGGACGATAACCCAAGCCAGTTATAAGGAGATACCAGACATGAGGGCGACTTGGTTTATCGATCCGCCATACAACAACGCTGCGGGTCAACATTACAAATTTGGGCCTAGAGACATTGACTACGGGCACTTGGGGCACTGGTGCCGATCCCGTTCTGGGCAGGTTATAGCCTGCGAAACTGTGGGGGCCGATTGGTTGGACTTTTCGCCGTTGGGCACCTTCAAAGGACAGCGAAAGCGGAGTCAGGAACTGATCTGGACGAACGACTTAGACCGCCAGCGCCTGCTAGTAGGATGTGCCCCGATTGAGCAGTTGGTAATTGATCAAACCCGTCTGGCGCAGGTCGCGCAGGTTTCGGACTGGGGTGTCGGGAGGAACGCCTGCTTGTATTTCGACGCTCATGGCTAAGGTCAGCCCTGCGGAAACAGTTGCCCGTTGAAAAATGCACTAACGATTCTAGAAGACCCGCCGAAACTGCACAGGCCGGGTATTAAGAACATGTAAACAGCAAGCAACAGGACTGTCCTAACTGCGTTGACTTTTAGAACGGTGCAAAGGAGTCCAAATGAGTTTATCTCACAACATTTTTAGTCTACCAATAAACGAGCAGGAAGAAGCCATTCGGTCGTTAGCCGGGAAAGCCAAGTCCCGTCGTGAAT
>JBEKFN010000054.1:0-15533 GCA_050013295.1 Terriglobales bacterium | reverse complement strand
ACCCCAGTCGCCAATCACGCTCTGTTGCTGTATTTCTAGAAGATAGATGCCCGCGCGCTACGCTCAATGGATGTACGACTGGGAGACCCGGCTCACGTCGGTGGACAATAACCGCGTGGTGCGTCCACTGGAGTGGGGGCTGGACTGGACCGACAGCTGGCCTGGCCGCAACGGCGGGCTTTCCGGGCAGAACTCGGGACCGGGCTCGCGGGAGTTGCTGGAATATTTCTCGCGCTTCAACGATCGCATCGTTCGGGCAAGCGACGACTTTTACTCTTACCAAAAGCCGGCGGATTTCCGGTTGGAGCGCCGCGAGGTTAAGGTGTTCAGCACGCGCGAAGCGCCCGATCCGCGCCTCGAAGAAAAGGTTCGCGGCACGCATGCGGAGTTTCTGCGCTTCACTTCGCCGGTGGTTACGCCGTTTCCCGAGAATAATCTGGTGAATGCGCGCTGGTTTCCGGCACGCGGACGCCGCGCCGTGGTTCTCTTGCCGCACTGGAATTCCGATGCGCTTTCCTATAACAGCCTGTGCCGGGTGCTGAACTGGATGGGGATTGCGGTGTTGCGGCTGTCCATGCCGTATCACGACATTCGCCGGCCGGCGGAAATCGACCGCGCCGACTATGCTGTTTCCGCCAACATTGGCCGCACGCTCGATTCGGTGCGCCAGGGCGTAGTGGATGTGCGCTGTTGTCTCGACTGGCTGGAAGCGCAAGGTTACAACCGGCTGGGGATCGTCGGGACAAGCCTGGGATCGTGCTATGCGTTTATCGCCACCGCGCACGATCCGCGGATTCAGGTGGCCGCGTTCAATCACGCCTCGACTTACTTTGCCGACGTGGTGTGGCACGGGCAGTCCACGCGCCACATCCGCGAGGGGCTGGAAACGGGAATCGATTTGGAGAATCTTCGCCAGGTGTGGCGCGCCGTCAGTCCGATGGTGTACTTCGACAAGTTTGCGCGCTGGCCGCGCCGCTCGCTCATCATCTATGCGAAGTACGACATGACGTTCCTGCCGGAATTTTCAGAGCAGGTGGTCGAGCAATTCGAGAAGCACAAACTGGATCACAAAGTCGTCGTGCTGCCCTGCGGGCATTACACCATGGGGGAAACTCCATACAAATACATGGATGGCTGGCAGCTGGCGAGTTTTCTGCGGACCGCGTTCGAGTAGTTGGTGGCCCTGTAGCCAGCACGCGGATCTTTGCCGGCTCATTGCTGCTTCATGAGCGGAAAGTCGACTACTTCGTCTTTTCCCGGAATGGAGTCCGTCCGGGGAATCGACGGATGTTTATCAAGTTCGTAATCGGACCCGGGCCCGAGGTCTGTGAAGGTGGAAAAGATGAAAGGAACTCCTTCCGATTGCAGGACTGAGTTCCCATCCGTCACCTGGAAATGAAGATGCGGAGCCGTAGCTTGGCCAGTGTTTCCGAGGCGAGCTATGATCGTTCCACGGGCGACGTGATCGTGCACGGCAACTTTGATGCTTCCCGTTTGTAAATGAGCATACGTGACGTAGCGGTTAGGGGCGATGCGAAGAATAACGTAGTTACCGACAATGTTATCAAGCGTGACTTGCTTGGGCAGGACGCGCGGCGTGTTTTCTGGTATCCCGTCCAGCACTTGAGTGACTTCGCCGTCCGCTACGGCGTGAATCGGTTCGCCGTAGCCCCACCAGTTTTCATTGCGGGTGGGTCCGTCATGATGAGAATCCCCGTTGGAGCCGACTTTGACCCAATCGGCCGCGAACCTCTGCGCTATGTGAATCTGGCCGTCGATCGCCGAGATAGAGCGACGGTGGCTCGAATCGTTCGCGGGTCCATCCCCTGCGACCCATACGCCACCGTCGAAAGGAGCGCTGATCACTGGTACCGCGTCCTGACTCACCAGAACCGAAAAATCTTCGAGCGTGGATTCCGCCGTGGCGCTGCCAGCTCCCTCTCCAGGCGCGCCCGCCGCAAAGACCAATCGATGGCTCAAGGTACTGGGCGGTCGTGTATCTAATCGTCGTGTATCTAATCCAAGCTCAATCCAGAGAAAGACCACAGCGCGTCTACCCGGACCGATGATCTGCGAGTCCTTGGCTCCGCTGCTTGAACCCACTTCAAGCATCGTCGCCGACAAGGCGTCGCCTGAAATAGTCTTAAGCGGCTGACTTTTGTCCGCGTCCGCGAAGACCTCCAATCGCTTCAATGTCAAAGGCACTACGTCAAAATTCGTGATGTGTAACTCGTACGCCAACACATTCCGTTCTGCCAACTTGACCGGGATCGGCGACGACGGGCAAACCACTTCGACGCGGGGGCCTCTCTCTCTTGCGAATCCAGCTTGCAGCATCCCGAAAACCATTGCGAACGTGAGAAACAACCGTACCTTGATTGCAAAAGATAGACGCATGATTTCGTACTCCTCACCTTCCTGGCCGCGAGCAAGATCGATCGCCCAGTCGCAATATCGGCAGGCGCGGTATTGAAAAATATTGTCCGGGTTGAAGCCACGAGCCTCTGCAACGCGAACGAAGTAACCGCTTCCCATTCTTGCGCTACAGGCCGTGGGACAGATGGCGGCGCTGATTCCTCGATTTGCGCTATTTCCTGGCCGTGACCTGGTCCGCAATTTTGTCGTACTCGGTCTTCGGCATGATGTGCCGGGTCACCAGTTCGCCGGGTTCGTTATAGGGGCGCCCCGCAATCACCCGGTCTGCCTCTTCCGCAGTCATCCCCGGCAGGCTCCGCAACTGATCTCTTGTGGCCGTGTTCAAATCGAGGGGGCTTGTTGCGGTTCCAGCCCTCGCGTAGCCCTTCCGCCACGGCCTTGGCATCTTTCTTCGCATCTGCCGTCACTTCTGCGGTTTTTTCTTTGATTTGTTGCGGGCTGGGCTGCTGATTACAGCCGAGGAGCGCAGCCGTGCCAATCTCTGAGGGAGTCCATTTTGATCACTTTTCTCCGGTCTTGTATCCGTTCTGTTGGATGATATCTCGCCCTGCCGGTTGGTGCGACAGGAGTGTCCGCGCCACAGGGAAATGGCCTTCGCTACCGAACTATGAAAAATTCCGCCATGTCCCGCCCGCTGTATGATTCCGAAAACTTTGGAGCGAGGCTGTGCTTGGGGCGGCTGAGAGCTGGCAGTTGATAGCTGGCTCCTACTCCACCGTCACCGACTTGGCCAGATTTCTCGGCTGATCTACGTCGCAGCCGCGGCGCACGGCGATGTGGTAGGCGAGCAGTTGCAGCGGGACGATCTCCAGAATCGCCGACAATTCATCCGGCGCCGGCGGAACGAAGAGCACATGATCCGCCTCCTCGGCGATTTCTTTGTCGCCTTCGGTGGCGAGCGCTATTACTATGCCGGAGCGCGCTTTTACTTCTTTCAGGTTCGACATGGTTTTCTCGTAACGGGTCATCGAATGCGGGCTCGTCACGTCGCGCGTGGCGATAATGACCACGGGCAGATTTTCGTCAATCAGCGCATTCGGGCCGTGCTTCATCTCGCCCGCCGGATAACCTTCGGCGTGAATGTAAGAAATTTCCTTGAGCTTGAGCGCGCCTTCAAGGGCGATGGGATAGTGAATGCCGCGCCCGAGAAACAGGAAGTCCTGCGCGCGGACATAAGTTTTTGCCAACTCGTCGCAAGCCTCATCGTGGGTGAGAATCTGTTCCAGTTTGCCGGGGATCTTGGTGAGTTCCTGCACGGCGGCCTTGGCTTGTTCGGGTGTCATGGCGCCGCGTACCTGCGCCAGATACAAGGCGAATAAATAGAGAGCCGTAAGTTGTCCGGTAAACGCCTTGGTCGAAGCCACGCCAATTTCCGGGCCGGCGTGAGTGTAGATGGTTCCCACCGCCTCGCGCGTGATCATGGAGCCGACCACGTTGCAGATGGCGAGCGTCTTCGAGCCCTTGGCCTTGGCTTCACGCTGGGCCGCGATGGTATCCGCGGTTTCTCCAGACTGCGAAATCAAGAGCGTCATCGTGTCCGGCCCGAGGATGGGATCGCGATAACGCCATTCGCTGGCGTAGTCGACTTCAACCGGCACGCGGGCCAGGTTCTCGATCATGAACTTGCCCGCCAGTGCGGCGTGCCAACTGGTGCCGCAAGCGGCGATATCTAATTTCTTCAGCGCTTTGAATTCCGCTTCGCCGACTTGCATCTCGTCGAGGAAGATGGCTCCGGTATCCTGTGAGACGCGGCCGAGGGTGGTGTCGCGGACGGTGCGGGGCTGCTCATAAATTTCTTTGAGCATGAAGTGCTTGAAGCCGCCCTTCTCCGC
Source organism: Terriglobales bacterium (assembly GCA_050013295.1). Classification (GTDB taxonomy): domain Bacteria; phylum Acidobacteriota; class Terriglobia; order Terriglobales; family Acidobacteriaceae; genus Acidiflorens. Next base: position 11,265 of record JBEKFN010000054.1, on the reverse strand, counting down.
CATGATCGGATCCCAGGTGATGCGTTGCGCTTTGCGCTCCAACGGATGGCCGTCGAAATCAGTGACCCGCACGCCGTCCTGCGTAATTACGGCCAGATCGCCGTCGGCCAGAAAGAAAAGATCGCGGGTGTGATCGAGGAGCGCGGGCACGTCGGAGGCGACAAAATATTCGTCCTTGCCGAGGCCGATGACGACGGGTGGTCCATTACGCGCGGCGACGATCTTGTTCGGTTCGTCGACCGCGATCACCACCAGCGCGAAGACGCCGGTGAGTTCCTTGACCGCTTTGCACACGGCTTCTTCCAATGCCAAAGCCGGTCGATGACCGTTGCCAGTCGGCAAGTAGTACTTCTCAATCAGGTGGGCGATGATTTCCGTGTCGGTTTCGGTGGTGAACTTGTGTCCTTCGGCGATCAACTTCTTCTTGAGCGAGAGATAGTTTTCGACAATGCCGTTGTGCACCACCACGATTCTGCCGGTGCAGTCGCGATGCGGATGGGCGTTTTCTTCGGTGGGGCGGCCGTGTGTGGCCCAACGCGTGTGTCCAATGCCATAGGTGCCATCGAGCGGTTTGAGGCGGATCGCCTCTTCCAGATTGCGCAGCTTACCTTCCGCGCGGCGAACCTGCAGGCCGGCGCCGTTTCCGACCACGGCGATCCCCGCCGAGTCGTAGCCGCGATACTCCAGCTTTCTGAGGCCTTCAATGATGACGGGGACGACCTGCTTCTTACCCACATATCCGACAATGCCGCACATTGGTTAATTGGCTCCTTGACGAACGGATCGGAGGGGGACCGGCGATGGTTCACGTAGAGACGCGGTTTACCGCGTCTCCTTAGACGGGGCAAGCCCCGTCTCTACAGCGATGGCCTGACACTATTCCACGTCCGCTACTCTTCGAGGGAGAAACGAAACTCTTCAATGACCGGATTCGTAAGAACTTCGCGCGCGATCCGCTCTACTTCCGCTTGCGCTTCATCCTTTGAGATGCCGCCGTTGAGAGTAATTTCGAAATACTTTCCTTGCCGTACATCGTGCAAACCCTTGTAGCCGATTTTCGTAAGTGCGCCGTGGATGGTCTTACCCTGCGGATCCAGAACGCTCTTCTTCAATGACACGTAGACGTAGGCTTTCATCAACCCTTCGATTATACGTCAGGCAGCGGCGAACGGGACCGTGGTTTTCGTTATAGGGGGTATACGTCCGGGCCGTTCACTATGAACATCGAGTTCGTAGCCTATTTATCCGTAGCCTATTTAAAAGATGACAGTTGACTATCCAACTCCGCGATGGCCTGCTCCAACATCTGGCGGTGACGAGGGTTGCCGGCTGCTTGTAGTTGCTGAGCGAGGCGCTTCCGGGCAAGAAGCAGGCTTTCGCGTTTCCGGTTGCGGTGCTGCTCGTCGGGCGAAATCGGTGCGCGGACGGCCTTCCGCTGCTCTGACATTTCCGCTTGTTGTTGTTCTATGGACTTACTCTCCCAGCCGCGTGCCATTTGAGGAATCTTACATCGAAGTGACCCGGCGCGCTGTCGGGTCCGGCAGGCGCAGCAGCCCGGCTTGGGCTCAAGCGCACATCAAACGCGCCAACCTGCAGTACAAGGTGCAGCGGCCGGAATCTCACGCATGGATTTTCTGCAATGGATTATCTGCATTAGATATCACTCGAGAAGGGCTACGCGGGCGATATCTGCCGGACTATCGGCAGCCGGGCCAGCGCTGCGGCATTTCTTTTCGCGCTCTGCTCGGTCAAATCATCCTGGGCATTGAAGCTACAGCCATTTAGTCCATGCCGAGTAAGTGGCAGCTGGTGTGCATTAGATGTTTGGGGAGGCGGATTCCCGCTTCCCCGGCGAAGTGATTCCGCCAGCCAAGTTTCGTCGACCAGCAGGAGTTTGCTTTGTACGTGCCACGGCGCTTTGCGATACCGAACGACTGTCTGAGCTGTGGCCTGAAACAGAAGGGTGACTTCTGCAATTTGCCGCAGCCTCTGATGAGTGAGTTCAACGCGATGGGGCACTTGACCCTGTATCCCGCCAATGCCACCTTGCTGAGGGAAGGTCAAATTCCGCGCGGCGTCTACATCGCCTGCTCGGGCCGCTCCAAGCTCTCGGTCGAGGCACGCGATGGCAAGACCATCATCCTGAAAATTGCGGGGGACCGCCAGGTGCTGGGGCTGAGCGCGGTCGTTTCCGGGGGGACTTGTCCGATTACGGTCACCACCCTTGAGCTATGCCAGATCAAGTTCGTCGAACGCGACAGCTTCCTGCGTCTGATCGAACGCGACAGCCACGCCGCGCTCGCCTGCGCCACCATGCTAGCCCGCGAGATCACGACCTCGTTCGACGATGTGCACGACCTGCTGCTCGCCCGCAGTTCGACGGAGAAGCTCGCCCGCCTGCTGCTTTCCTGGGTCTCGGGTGAGCCTCGCAACCGGGAACTCCGCGTGCCCACGGAATTCACCCATGAAGAAATCGCCCAAATGATCGGGTCATCGCGAGAAACGGTAACCCGCTTATTGAGCGATATGAAACGGAAAGACTTGATTCGGCTTGAGGGCGCGACGCTGGTGATTCCTAACCGGATCGCCCTGCAAGCCATTGCAACTTGTCAGAGATCCCTCCCCGGGCGGACGATGGGCAACGCTTACGTCCGCCTCTTTTTACCCCTTACAGCCTGAACAGTTCGCGCAGGCGACGGGTCTGTGCGCGGCTGACCGGGATCTCCGTCTGCTTCTTGTCGTCCATGCGCAACTGGTACGAGCTTTTGAACCAGGGCACGACCTCGCGGATGTGATTGATGTTGACCAGAAACGACCGGTGCGCCCGCCAGAACAAATTGGGATCGAGGTTTTCGAAAAGTTCTTCCAGCGTCCGGCAGTTCGACTGGCCTTCCATGCCTGCGTGGCCGCTGGTGGCCACCGTAATCACTCCATCTTCGATGGTCGCGTAGCAGATATCCTTCGGATCGGTCAGGAATAGCCTTCCCGCCGCTTTGATCAGAATCTTCGCCGTTTGCGGCTTCTGCGACTCCAGCATCCGCACCAGCGTTTCGAATTTTTCCTCCGGCCCGGCGCCCGCTTCAATCTTTGCCCGTGCTTTCTCGATGGACTGGGCCACTCGCTTTTTGTCGAAGGGCTTCAGGATGTAGTCCACCGCATTCACCTCGAAGGCCTTCACCGCGTATTGATCGAAGGCGGTCGCGAAGACAATTTTGGGGAGAGGAACCTTGCGGTCGAGCAGTTTCTTGAGGACGCCGAAACCGTCCAATCCGGGCATCTGTACGTCGAGAAACACGAGGTCGGGATTGTGTTCGCGGATCAGGCTGATGGCTTCCAGGCCGTTTTTGCCCTGAGCGACCACGTTGACGTCGTCCAGGTTCTTGAGCAGGTAGGCAAGCTCGTCGCGCGCCAGTTGTTCGTCGTCGACGATGACCGCGGAGAGGGGCATAGGGTTCCGAGCTGAGTTGGTGGGGCCGGTACTTGCAGCGGCGATCGCCATATCCTTAGCAGTGAGTATAGCTATTGCAGCAGGCAGACCGCTAGTCGTTGCCGTGTGAAGCGGAGCCATGCCCCGCTTGGACGGGGCAAAGCCCCGTCACCACACAAGCCGCGGGGGCGCGCGGGCTGTAAACTACTCGGCGTGAATATTCTTTACGGAATCAATACGGTTACGGAGGCGCTCAAGGCGCGCGGGCGCAACTTCGAGTGGGTGGGTGTTGCCAAGGAACGGAAAGATATTCGCCTGCGGCGGGTAATTGACGAGTGCCGCAAGATTGGCGTTCCAGTGCGCGTTTTGTCGCGTATGGAACTCGACGAAATTGCCGGCAACGCCGCGCATCAGGGACTAGTGGCCGCGACTTCGGCGAAACAATATAGCGATCTCGATGACATTGTGGCATCGCGTCGCGGCGAGCGTTCGCTGATCGTCGTGCTGGATGGAGTCGAAGATCCGCACAACCTGGGAGCGATCCTGCGTACCGCCGACGCGGCGGGAGCGGATGGCGTGGTGATTCCCGAACGCCGGTCCGCCGCAGTCACGGGTGCGGTGGCGAAGGTTTCGGCGGGCGCGAGCGAACACCTTCCGGTCGCCAAAGTGACGAACATATCGCGCGCGCTCGAGGAACTGAAAGAAAAGGATCTTTGGATCGTTGGATTAGACGAGCGCGGCGAGCAGACTTACGATGCGGTGGACTACAAGATGCATTGCGCCATCGTGCTCGGCGCCGAAGGCAAGGGACTGCACGATCTGGTGCGCAAGCACTGCGATTTCCTGGTGTCGATTCCGATGCTGGGGAAAGTGCCGTCGTTGAATGTATCGGTGGCGGCGGGTGTGGTGCTGTATGAAGTTGTGCGGCAGAGACGGCTGGACGCATCGAAATAATCATGAGACTGCTTGGTTGGCTTGGTCTGCTCTTTGGTCTGACGGCGGGTCTGATTGTTCCCGCAACGGCGCTCAACCGGGAAGCTTTCACCATCACCAGGTACGACCTGGAAGTGCGCCTTGAACCGGAACAACAAAGGCTTGGCGCACGCGGCAGGATCACGCTGCGCAACGATTCTGCTCAACCCCAAAAGGTTGTGGCCCTGCAGATTTCCTCCTCTCTCAATTGGCGTTCGATTCGGGTGGATGGCAAGGCCGTTCAATTTGTTTCGCAACCCTACATTTCGGATATCGACCACACGGGCGCGCTTTCGGAAGCCATCGTAACGCTGCCCGTCGAAATCAAGCCGAAAGATTCCGTGGAGGTCGAAATCGGCTACGAGGGCGTGATTCCACTGGATGCGACCCGGCTGACACGGTTCGGAGTGCCGGATGAGATCGCCAAACATTCGAGCTGGGACCAGATCAGTCCATCGTTCACGGCGGTGCGGGGCGCAGGATATGTGGCGTGGTATCCGATTACGACTGAGTCGGCGGATTTCTCGGAGGGGAACAGTCTGTTCGAGGTAACGAATCGGTGGAAAAAGAGGGAGCAGGACGCCAGCATGAAGCTTTCGCTTGATACCGATACGGGGACCTACGACCGAACCCTCCTGGTCCTGTGCAATGGCATTGGCAGTAATATTGATACCCGCGAGGGCAGTACGCACGATCATTACGCAAGGTGTGGATACGAGCGCCTTGGTTTGGCAACGCCGACATTCGCGATGGCCAACTATCAGGACCGGTCAAAGCCTCCTTTCTATCTGTTCGGTTTTCCCGGCCACGAGGCAGGAGCGGCCACATATTCCAATGCGCTCGAACCGGCGGCGAAGTTTGTAAGCGAATGGTTTGGGCCGCCGAGAGCACCAGTGACCATCGCCGATTTTGCCGATCCGAATTCTGCTCCGTTTGAGAGCGGCACACTGTTGATGGCGTCGATGGCGGCGCAGGATTCGAAGCTTGCAGGGATCAACCTGGTCCACGAACTGGTCCACTCCGCCTTGCCATCGTCGAGGCCCTGGGTGTATGAGGGGTTGGCTCATTTTGCCGAGGCCATGTATCGCCAGCAGCAAGGCGGACGTCAGGCCGCGCTCGACCTTCTGGGGCTGCACCGGGCGGCGTTCCTCGATTCGGAAAAAGAAGTGTCGGCAGCGCTGCAGAAGAACGTCGAGCAAAAGGTCGTCGAACAAAAGATCATCGGTCAACCTCTGGCCGGCACGTTTGATGAAACCTACTATCGGAGCAAAGCTGCATATGTGTGGTGGATGTTGCGCGACATGATCGGCGACGATGCGCTGAAGCAGGCCATTCGCAAGTATCGGGCCGAGGGCAACAACGACAAAGATAAGGACCCGAAGTATGCGGAGCAGTTAATCGAATCCGCTGCCAAGCGCGACCTTAGTTGGTTCTTCGACGACTGGGTGTATCAGGATCGTGGCCTGCCGGATTTCCACGTGCAGTCGGTGCATCCGTGGAAAACGGAAAAAGGAGTGCGGATTATTACTGTGACGATGGAAAACCTTGGCAATGCAGGGGCGGAAGTCCCGTTCACGATAATTTGTGAAGGCGGCGAGATCACGAAGCGGATTGAGGTGCGCGCCAAAAGCACGGCTACCACCCGAGTTGAATTACCGGGCACGCCGAGCGAGATCGTGGTCAACGACGGCAGTGTTCCGGAAAGCGACCTGACGAATAATGTGTTTCAGATCAGTGCGCAGCAGAAGTGAGCCGGAATTGCAGAGGTCAGAGGTCAGATTGCAGAGGTAAAATCGAACTTCGCCGGTTCACTTCTGCAATCTGACCTCTGACTTCTGCAATGTGCAATTTTGGAGGACGACGTTTGCCCTACATTCAATTTCTCGGAGCTGCCGGGTGCGTGACTGGCTCGAAGCACCTGATCAACACTACTTACGATTCGAGCAGCACGCAGGGATTTCAGGTTCTGATCGACTGCGGACTTTTCCAGGGACAGAAAGAATGGCGCGAGCGCAACTGGCAGGACACTCCGGTCCCGGCGCGTGAAATTGATGCGGTTGTTCTTACCCATGCGCATCTCGATCACTGTGGCTGGATTCCGCGTCTGGTGAAAGAAGGTTTCCGCGGGCCAATCTACGCCACGCAGCCAACCATCGATCTGTGTTCAGTCGTGTTGCCGGACTCCGGACACCTGCAGGAAGAAGACGCGGCGTTTTACAACAAGAGAAAAGTGTCAAAGCATGATCCGGCGCTGCCGTTGTACACACTCGAAGAAGCGCAAGATTGCCTGCGGTTCTTCAAGCCGGTCGCGGTCGGGCAAACCACGCAGTTGAGCCCCGAGCTGGCGTTTCGCTTCGTCGGTGCCGCGCACATTCTGGGTTCCTGCATGGCGGAAATCACGCTGCAAACAAACGGCCGCAGCCGACGGCTGCTTTTCACCGGCGACATTGGCCGGGTGCGCGATAGCTTAATTGCGCCCGGCAAAGTGGTGCACTCGGGGCCGCAGGAAAACGAGACTGCCGATGTTCTGGTCATGGAGTCCACTTACGGCAACCGGCAGCATCCCGACACTGATCCTCGACCGGAACTCGCCCGCCTGATTCGCGAGGCCGCGCAACGCGGCGGCAGCGTAATCGTCCCGGCATTCGCCGTGGAGCGGACGCAAAAATTTCTTTTCATTTTGAAAAGACTCATGGAGACGGGACAAATTCCGCGCCTGCCGGTGTATTGCGACAGCCCGATGGCGATCAGGGCAGTCGAGATTTTCCTGAAACACACGGAGGAATACACGCCGCGAGCCGCCGAGTTGATCAGGACATACGGCTCGCCGATCGAGTGGCCGGGCTTCACGTTTGCATTGACCGCCGAGCAATCGAAGAAGATTAACGAAAGCCACTATCCGTCGATCATCGTTTCGTCGAGCGGGATGGTTACTGGCGGCCGGATCTTGCATCATATGGCGCAGCGGCTGCCCGATCCGAAGAATCTGGTGATTTTTATAGGCTTCCAGGCGCCGGGCACGCGCGGCGCCATCATCAAGAGCGGGGCGCCCGAGGTGAAGATCTTCGGGGATTTCGTGCCGATCCGCGCGCAGGTCGCGGCGCTCGAACAGTTCAGCGACCATGCCGATCCGCCAGAGATGTTGGAGTGGCTGCGGACATTCAAGAACCAACCGGGCGCGACCTACCTTGTCCACGGCGAGCCCGCCGCGGCGGCGCAACTTCGCGACCGGATGAAGAAAGAACTTGGATGGAATGTGCAGGTGGCGGAGTATATGGAGCGGGTGGAGGTGAAGTAGGATTTGGTAATTTTGAAATCGGGTAATTTGGTAATTTGAACCCCAGCAAGCAATGTGCTGGTCCCAAAAGTGTCGATTGGCAAATTGCCGAATGGGTGTTGCCTATGACGGAAACAGAGTTTAAGAAACATCTCGATGCGGCGGAGAAGAGCCCGAAAGAGATTGCGGCAGCGGTTTCCGGTTTGTCGGAAAAAGTTCTGCGCTACAAGCCTTCCCCGGAAAAATGGTGCGTGCTGGAAGTTCTCGGGCACCTGGCGGATGCCGAAATCATCTACGGATACCGTGTGCGGCAGATGCTGGCGGATACTAAGGCCGCCATCGCGCCACTGGATCCGGACGCATGGGCCCGCCATCTGAACTACCTGGATTCGCCTCCCTCAGAACTGGTCGCATTTTACGGGTTGGGGCGTCATCACAACTTGCGTTTGCTGCGAAGCTTGAAGCTTTCCGACCTCTCCAAGTCGGCTTTTCATCCGGAACTGCAACGGGAGATGACCGTTGCCGACCTCGTCGAGAGGATGGGCGGGCACGGTGCGGCACACCTGCAGCAGATTGAAAGTTTGAAAGCAGCGGCGAGCAAAACATAGTTTCGAGCGGCGATATTAGGTTGAGCGCTGCGCGCGGGCTGCGGTGAAAGCGACAAGCGCCTGCAACTTTCGAAGCGCGGCGCCCGAATCAATCGCGTTTGCGGCCAGAGGAACTGCATCGCGAAGATGATCGGCGCGTCCGGCGGCGACGAGGGCGGCGGCGGCATTGAGCAGCACGATGTCGCGGCGGGCGGATTTTTTCCCGGCCAGTACTTCGCGTATCAGCGTGGCGTTGCGAGCGGCGTCTCCGCCGGATATGTCGTCGAGCGTGGCGCGCTGCAGGCCGAATTCCTCGGGCGTAACTTCGTAGCTATGAACTTGTGCCTCGCGCACCTCGGCGATGCGCGTTGGGGCGGTGATAGTGATTTCGTCCAGGCCGTCACTTCCGTGGACGACGAGCGCGCGACGCAACCCTAACATGCTGAGCGCCTCTGCAAGTTTCTCGACAAGGTCCGCGGAATAGACGCCAACTACCTGGCAGGTGGCGCGTGCGGGATTGGTCAACGGCCCGAGCAGGTTGAAGACCGTGCGCAGTTGCAGCTCGCGGCGGGCGGTCTGCACGTACTTCATCGCGGAATGCATGGCGGGGGCGAAAAGAAACGCGATTCCTACTTGTGCCAGGCAGGCCGCGACCTGCGCAACCGGCAGGTGGATGTTCACCCCCAACGCTTCCATCACGTCGGCGGAGCCGCACTTTGAGGTCACGCTGCGGTTGCCGTGCTTGGCGACGCGCACGCCGGCTCCGGCGACGACGAAGGCCGTTGCCGTCGAAATATTGAACGTGCCGCTGGCATCGCCGCCGGTGCCGCAGGTATCGACGAGCGCATCGCGCCCAGTGCCGCTGGCGTCGAGGACGGAGTCGGCATGGAGTTCGAGTGGAATGGCGGCGGCGCGGATGGCTTCGGCAAATCCGACGATTTCTTCGACCGTTTCGCCCTTCATGTGCAAGGCCACGAGCAGCGCCGCAATTTGCGCGTCCGAGCATTGGCCGGTGAGGACTTCGGTCATCACCGTGTGCGCCTCTTCGCGGGAGAGCGACTGACGGTGATTGGCGATGCGATGGAGGACGTCGAGGATCACAAGATCCAAGCTACAGCAGAGACGAGATTACTTTCAAATAGGATTTCGGTTGCCGTCAACGTCTTCGGCGGGCATTGTCGGCGATCAGTGTCGGCGATCATTATCGGCGATCAGTGTCGGCCGTCAGTGTCTGCGATCGCAAGCTGCTTCGCAACCGGAGCAACACCCCTCCCAGTGCCGCAATCGCGGCAAGCCAGATTGCAAGTGCCGAATTCACTACCCAGCCCGGCGCTACCCCGACCCGGCGCAGCAGAAACGGCAGAAAATTCCACGTCGTGATGTGAACATAATCCCACGGGTCCCATGCCATGGCATCGGTGTTCAATTCCCAGGCCTGCATCTTGCCCAAAGCAAAGGCCGCGATGTTCTTGAAACGCAGAGCAATCACAAATGTCGGATGCCCGAACGTCTCCATCTGGTAAATTTCCAGCGGCAACCAGAAGGCGAGCGATGCTAACTGAATTAGGAGGCTGACCGCGATCAGCGCCCATCCCGCGCACCAGATCGTCCTTCCCAGACGTTCTCGACCAAAAGATGCTCGATAACGCAAGAGCAGCGGCACAGCGACGAGGGTTACCAGTTCGACGGTGGTCGAAACATAGCGGTCGCCCCAGGCGAAGTCGCCGCTCCAGTAGGTGTATCTCGCGTAAAAACTGATATAGGCCAGCAACAGGAGAAGAGAGCTCGCCCCATACGCGCGCACTTCTGGAGTCAGGCGCTTCCATAGCAATGCCAAGAGGAAAATTGCCAGCACGAGAAGAGGATCGAAGAGAAAAATAGACTTCTCTGGCTGGAACAGCGCGCCGAAAACGCCGACGTGAAAGGGCGTGCTCCAGGGAAAGTTCACCGGCAGCGTGGGATCGATCTGGCGCTGTTCCCGGCCGGCTATCGATACGTATGTATTGGTGAATGATCCGTAGCGGTAAAACTGGTAGGCACGATCGAGCATGAGAAAGAATAAGTAAACCGGGGCGGCGACTTTGCAATAGGCGATAAGACGACGACGCAAACCCTGGCCGCGCAATCCTTCAAACCAAAACACCAGTAAGACAAAGATCCCTGCAGCAATCAGATCCAAGCCCGTAGTGAGACGCGTAAGCAGGTTCAGCCCGAGCGCGCAGGAGCCCGCGAAAAGCGCTCGTCGGCTGTCCGTGCGCAGCCACTCGTACTGAAACGAAAAGCCAGCGAGCGTCAGCAACATGATGTAGTTGTTTTCCATCATGTTCTGCGTGTAGTGAAGATGGGTGGTGCAGAACATCAACGCCAGCACGCCCGCTACCGACTCCTTCGCGCTAAAACGTAATTGACCGAGTAAGCGGAATGCGACGAGCGCGGTAAGAATGTTCACCAAAATATTGGTACTGTAGCTGACCACAATGCTGCGCACGGCAGGGTCGTCGCCGTAACCCGAGAAGATGGACCAGTGCGCCATCCACGTTCCCAGGAGATCGGCGGGCAGCATGACGAGCGACTGGCCGATGCCATACCAACTGTAAAGACGCCCGCCACGGCCATGCAGGCCAAACTCGGGATACTCGTTGGGAAAAACCTGCGGCTCCGAGGTCCAGAGCCAGTGCGTGGTTTGAAGCCGATGCGTCGTGTCGGACGTCCCCAATTCGCCAGATTGCACCACGAAAGCGAGAAGCCCCGCGGTCAGACATAGGAGGAAGAGCGGGTCGCGCAGCCATCTTCCGACGCGAGAAATCATCACTTGGATGGTAAATCGGAAGCGATAATTTAAGAAGTATCGGCGGGCAATTCGGCGGGACTGGCGGAATAGCCTTCCATGAGAAGGCCGGTCGGAGTCAAGTGGGTTCTTTTGTTTTTTCGTTGGACAATGTTTTTTCTCCCCGCCGAGTTACTACTGTCGCCACCCTTCCATCCGCACTCTTCAAGGAGCG
>JBEKFN010000053.1:0-15566 GCA_050013295.1 Terriglobales bacterium | reverse complement strand
CGCGTTCGACGATGGTGCGAGGATGTTTCACAATGCGGCCCCGCAGGAAAAGAGCAGTTCACCACAGAGACACAGAGACACAGAGGAAACCTTTTCTTGTCTCTCAATTAACCAGTCGGTTAATCTCAGCTGCAGAAAGAAAGTCATGAATTCGCTCTTCTCTGTGTCTCTGTGACTCTGTGGTGAATTCATGGTTTCGCTTTCGCCCGCGGATGATGTTTCGCGTACACGCTCTTCAGCCGGTCGAGTGCAACGTGGGTATAAATCTGCGTGGTCGAAATGTCGGCGTGGCCGAGGATGGTCTGCACCGTCCGCAGGTCGGCCCCATTCTCCACCATGTGTGTCGCGCAGGAGTGCCGCAGCATGTGCGGACTGGCGTGGCGGCCTGATGCAAGTCCCGAAGCGAGACCGGCTTTCCCGACCAACTGCCAGATGCGCTGACGCGTCAGGCGGCGTGCTCCCGTGCCCAGGAACAAGAGCGGCGAACTTTTCGTCGTCGTTTTAGCGATCACTTGCCTGCTGTTTTTCAGATATTGCTGTAAGGCTTGCTGGGCTGGCACTCCGAGCGGCACCATGCGCTCTTTGTCGCCCTTGCCGCGGACCAGGATGTATCCCATTTCCAGCTTCAGGTCTTCGAGACGCGCGTCGGCGACTTCGGAAACGCGCACGCCGCCCGCATAGAGAAGTTCCAGCATGGCATGGTCGCGAAGCGCAAGCGCTTGTGCGCGCGCCGTTTCATTTCGCGGCCGCGTCTCGGCCGGCTTCGTTCCGGACAGCATGGCTCCGACTTCGTCGCGGCTCAGCGCCTTGGGCAGCACCTTCCACTGTTTCGGCAAGTCGATGTTGAGCGTCGGATCCTTGTCGATTCTTCCATCGAGCAGCAAATGCCGATAAAGATGCCGGATGGCCGAAAGCTTCCGTCCCACCGAGCGCCCGTCGAGCGCATTCGAAAATAATTCCTGGATGTATTCACGCACATCTTCCCGCCGCGCTCCGCTCAGAACCACGCGGCGCTTCTCCAGAAACTCCGCGAACTGCGCCAGGTCGCTCGTGTAAGCGGCTATCGTCAACTTCGCCGAGCCGCGCTCGACCCGCAGATAGTCGAGAAAGGTAGAGAGCGTCCGCGCGTTGGCATCCGAGGCCATGGGATAAGTATGGGATGTTAGGCAGAACCCGAGAAGTAACGAAGCGGATGCGGGCGGAATCCCAGGTCAGAGGTTAGAGGTCAGATTGCAGAGGCGAAAATCCACTATGTTCTTTACTTCTGCAATCTGACCTCTAACCTCTGACCTTGCTTCTTGCCGTCGCTCCACTCGCTATTCCTTGCCTCGCCCCCCGCCCGCAGCAAATCCACCGCATACAGCGCACCCTCGGGCGTCTCCTCGTGCTTGAAGTAGGCGAAGACATCGCGGCCCGCGGCTAGATGTTCGTGAATGCGGGCGCCCATCGCCTCGCGTTCTTCGGCAGAGTAAGTGGGCTTGCGGTAGCGGTAGTACGCAAAATCGGCGGTGACTACGTCGGGAGTGTCGCGCTCTTCGGTTTCGGCCACACAGAGCGCGATGTTCCGCTCGCGCAGCGTGTTGCACGTGGCGTCGACGAACGCTGGCTCGCTCAACCACGATTCGTGGCGGAACTCGAACGCCGCGCGCACCGTTCGCGGCAAGCTTTTCAGAAATTCGGAAAGCACCGCCTGATCCGCTTTGAAATTCGGCGGCAGCTGAAAGAGCAACGGGCCGAGGCGTCCGGCGCGCTCTAAGGCCTCCAGCGTTCCGAGAAAGCGCTGCAGGAATTCTTCCGCGCTCTTCAGGCGCTTAATGTGCGTGAGCACCTGATGCGCCTTAATGCTGAAGCGAAAATGCTCGGGCGTTTCGGCGATCCAGTTCTGGACGGTCGTCTCTTTGACCAACTGGCGAAAGGTGTAGTTGACTTCGACGGCATTCAATTTCGATGCGTAGAAGTTTAGAAATTTCTTCTGCGCGAGTTTTTCCGGATAGAACGCGGGCTTCCATGTCGGATAAGCCCATCCGGAAGTGCCAACGTAGAGACGCGCCATGTGGTTTGGTAGCCCCGGCTCAGTCAAGCGCAAGCCGGAATTATAACTTGCGACGCTTTTCCACGGATGGCTTCGCTTTAGTCTCAGTCTTAGTCTTTGTCGTCTTCTCTGGGTGCGGCCGCGCTTCGGCCTGGGCTGCGACGCTGATGGCTTCGTCCTCTTCTTTTTCCGATGCGGCAGCCAGTCCGGCCAACTGCGGCAGCTTCTGCTTCAGTTTCAGCACGGGCTCGAACAGGTCGCCCATCTTCTCCACGCGCGCGAGCACGTCTTTCGCTTCGAACACCAATCGCCCCGCATCTTTTTTCTTCAGCGCCTGCTCGACTTCGTCCCACAAAACCGGCGTCGACACCGTCGGCTGCTCGCGCGCGCGCAGAGAGTAAATCGAGATCGTCGTCTTGTGCTGGTCGTTCTGGCTCCAATCGACGAATACCTTATTAGTACGCACGGCCTTCTTCATATCCGAGACCACAAGTTCGGGATGCTCCTGCTCGAGCAGACGCGCCACTGCGTGGGCAAAAGATTTGGTCTGCTCGTAGCTGGTTTTTGTATGCAGCGGGATATAGATCTGCAATCCCTTCGAGCCGGATGTTTTTGGAAAGCTCCGCAGCCCGAAGTGATCGAAAATCTCGCGCACCCAGAGGCCAACCTGCGCGCACTGCACAATGTTCGCCGGAGGTCCAGGGTCAAGATCAAAAACGATCGCGGTCGGCGTCCGAATGTCGGCTGCCAGCGAGAGCGACGGGTGCAGTTCGATCGACGCCAGGTTCGCGATCCACACCAGCGTGGGCAAATCGTTGGCGAGGATGAAATTGATGGTGCGGTGGTTGCTCTCGCTCCAGATGGGCGCGGTCTTCACCCAGTCGGGCCGATGCATGGGTGCGTTCTTTTCGAAGAAATATTCCTGGTCAATCCCCTCGGGATAACGCTTCATGGTGAGCGGCCGGCCGGCGAGATGCGGCACCAGCACGGGTGCAATGCGGACGTAGAAATCCACCACCTGTCCCTTGGTGAAACCGGTAGCGGGATAGAGGACCTTGTCCAGATTCGTGAGCTTGAGTTTGCGGCCCTCGACTTCGACGATGGTGGGTGTGGACATGGCGTGCTGCGTGTTGCGGGCTACGGGCCGGCGAATCAAAACGGCTTCCAGTATAGATGGCCCGCGCAAGAGTGGGCGATTTGCAGCCCCTAACGGAGCCTTCTATTAGGCAGAAGCTACGGTATCGCTAAAGCGATACGCTCTTATGAAACTTGCTCAACAACTGCGGTATCGCTCGAGCGATACCCTGATACGCAGCCTGAGTTTTCCGGCGGATACAGACGGGAGACGCGGCTAGCCGCGTCTCTACGAGCAGATTGACCCGGAATCTATATTTCTAGTATTATCGAACTATGGCCGCCACTACCAGCAAGCTCCTAACGAACAGTGAGCGCGTCGCGCGGTATGCCGACATGTTTTCCGCCATGGGCACCGAGCCGCGGCTGCGCATCATGCAACTGCTGCTCTCCGCGCATCCCGAGGGCCTTGTCGTCAGTGAGATTCAGGACGATCTCGAGATCCCCGGCTCTACGCTTTCTCACCATCTTGACAAGCTCAAGAATGAGGACTTGGTGCGTGTCGAGCGCAAGGGCACGTTTCTGCATTACATGGCCAACACGGAAGCGCTGCGTGAAATTCTGCAATTTCTTTACGCCGAGTGCTGCACTCGAAACAAGGCGCTCAAACCGCAAACTCTCATACAAGTTTGTAAATAGGAGAAACCGTCATGCCCGATGCCAACGTCGATGTCGCCAAAATCAACGACGTCGCCACTATCAACATTAAGGACGTCGTAAAAGAGAAATACGGACAAGCGGCTTTGCGAGTTACGAATAAGACGGGCGGCAGCAGTTGCTGCGGCGGGGCGCCGGCCAGCGGACTTTCTTGCGATCCGATCACCTTGAATCTCTACGATGCGGCGCAGGCGCAGCAGATTCCGGAAGAGGCGATGCTGGCCTCGCTCGGATGCGGCAACCCAACCGCCCTCGCCAAGCTGAACCCCGGCGAAACCGTGCTTGATCTCGGTTCAGGCGGCGGCATCGACGTGCTGCTCTCCGCCCGGCGCGTGGGGCCCAGCGGCAAGGCCTACGGCCTCGACATGACGGATGAAATGCTTGCGCTGGCCAACGAAAACAAGCGCAAGGCGGGCGCGGAAAACGTTGAATTTCTGAAAGGCGAGATCGAAAACATCCCGCTGCCCGACAACTCGGTCGATGTCATCATTTCCAACTGCGTGATCAATCTTTCGGCTGACAAAGACCGCGTGCTGCGCGAGGCATTTCGCGTGCTCAAACCGGGCGGGCGGCTCGCTGTCTCCGACGTGGTCACGCTCGGCGAAATCGTCCCCGAGGTTCGTCAGAGTGTGCTGGCGTGGGTTGGTTGCATCGCCGGCGCTTTGGAAGAAAACGACTATCGCGGCAAACTCTCCGCTGCCGGGTTTGAGCAAATCGAGATTGAGCCCACGCGAATTTATCGTATTGAGGACGCTCGTGAGTTTCTTTCCTGCTCAGGCATTGACGTGGATGCGATCGCGGCGCAAGTCGATGAAAAGTTCATGAGCGCTTTTGTGCGCGCGGCGAAGCCGAAACCGTGACCACGGAAGCTCATTACAACGTTCTGTTCCTGTGCACGGGAAACTCGGCGCGCTCCATCATGGCCGAGGCGATCCTCAACCACAAAGGAAGGCCGGCATTCACCGCCTACAGTGCCGGAAGTCATCCCACGGGGATAGTTCGTCCCGAAGCCTTGAAGGAGCTTACGAGGGCTCGCATTTCCACAGAGGGCCTGCGCAGTAAAAGCTGGGACGAATTCGGGCGCCCCGGCGCTCCCGCGATGCACTTCGTCTTCACGGTTTGCGACAACGCCGCCAAGGAAAACTGCCCGCTGTGGCCGGGACAGCCGATGACCGCGCACTGGGGAGTTCCCGATCCTGCCGCGGTTCAAGGAGACTCCGCCGAAATCGAACGCGCCTTCCGCGAAGCGTTTTTTGTTCTCGACCGGCGCATCAGTCTTTTTCTCGCTCTTCCTCTGGCCGCTCTCGATCGCCTCGCGCTGAAAAAAGAAGTGGATCGCATTGGAAAGCAATGACGCGTCAATAACAGTGACGATGACTACGATGAAGCCATCCCGCCGTCTCAGCTTTCTGGACCGCTATCTCACGGCGTGGATCTTCGCCGCCATGGTCATCGGGGTCGCCTTAGGTTGGCGGCTACCGGGAATCGTGCCGTTTCTGAATCGCTTCAGCATCGGGACAACTTCGATTCCGATTGCGGTGGGACTCATCGTGATGATGTATCCGCCTTTCACCAAGGTGCGATACGAGGAACTGCACGAGGTCTTCCGGAATACACGAGTGCTTGGTCTATCCCTCGTCCAGAACTGGGTGGTCGGCCCGATCCTGATGTTTGTCTTGGCGGTCGTGTTTTTGCGCGGCTACCCGGAATACATGGCTGGACTAATCATGATCGGACTGGCTCGCTGTATCGCAATGGTCATTGTCTGGAACGAACTGGCCAGCGGTGATACCGAATATGCTGCCGGTCTGGTGGCCTTCAATTCCCTGTTCCAGGTGTTCTTCTACTCGCCATACGCGTGGTTGTTCATCACGGTTCTTCCCGCAAAACTCGGCCTCCACGGCGCTATCGTCCATGTCTCCATCGCGCAGATCGCCAAGAGTGTTTTTATTTATCTTGGCATTCCCTTTCTTGCCGGGTTCGTAACTCGCACGCTGCTGCTTCGGATTAAAGGGCGCGAGTGGTATGAGCGTAATTTCGTTCCCCGCGTAAGCCCGCTCACGCTGATCGCTCTGCTGTTCACGATTGTGGTGATGTTCTCGCTCAAGGGCGCATACATCGTTCGGCTCCCGCTCGATGTCCTGCGGATCGCGGTGCCCTTGCTGATTTACTTCGTCGTGATGTTCCTGGTGTCGTTTTACATGGGGAAGAAACTCGGCGCCGACTATTCGAAGACGGCTACACTCTCCTTCACCGCAGCCTCGAATAACTTTGAACTCGCGATTGCCGTCGCAGTTTCCGTTTTCGGCATTAACTCCGGAGCTGCTTTCGCCGCCGTCATCGGCCCCCTGGTCGAAGTGCCCGTCATGATTATGCTGGTCAACGTAGCGCTTTACTTCCAGCGCCGCTATTTTCCCGATGCGGCTCGTTTGACAATCTTCCCTGCCTCCACGTAACTTCGAATTTTTGGTGTTCCGTCGATCTTCCATCGTGGAGGCAGAATGAAATCCCGTTTAACTTCTATACAAACAATTGTTGTGTGTTTCGTGCTTTGCTCGCTTGCTCTGGGGCAGGATCTGGCTTCTTTCGAGAAGCGCACTACCGTCAAGAAGCTGGCCAATGGGCTCACCATCGTCATCTGCGAGCGGCCGGAGGCGCCGGTGTTTTCGTTCTTCACTCACGTGGATGCGGGCTCGGTGCAGGATCCCATGGACAAGACAGGCCTCGCGCACATGTTCGAGCACATGGCCTTCAAGGGGACGGACACGATTGGGACGCGCGACTATGCGGACGAGAAAGTTGCGTTGGCGAAAGTTGAAGAGGCTTATGCCGCCTACATTGCCGAGCGCGACCAGCCGGTGGACCGCGACGAGACGAAGCTCAAGCAACTCGAACAAGCCTGGAAGGACGCGATTGCGGCCGCCGACAAGTTCTCCGCGCCTTACAGCAACGAGTTTGGCAAGATCGTCGAAGGCGAAGGCGGGGAGGACATGAACGCCTCCACCGATCTCGACGAAACTGCCTACCACTACTCATTCCCCATCAACCGGCTGGAATTGTGGGCCTATCTGGAATCGGAGCGCTTTCTGCATCCCGTGATGCGGCAATTTTACAAAGAGCGCAACGTGGTGATCGAAGAGCGCCGCATGCGGGTGGACAGCGATCCCATGGGGCGGCTGCTCGAGCAATTCACCGAAGAGGCATTCGCGGCCCATCCTTATCACCGCCCGACCATCGGTTGGATCTCGGACTTGAATTCCTTTTCGGCAACCGACGCGCAAAAGTTCTTCGATAAGTACTATGTGCCCTCGAACATGGTGGTCGCCGTGGTTGGAGACATAAAACCATCGGAAGCCATGCCGATCGTCGAGAAATATTTTTCGCGGATTCCGGCGCGTCCCAAGCCCGACACGGCGACGACCACCGAGCCGGCGCAGAATTCCGAGCGTTCGGTCGTGCTGCACGAGCAATCGCAGCCGCTCTATCTCGAAGGCTATCACCGCCCCGATTACCGCAGCCCGGATGACCAGGTCTACGACGCAATCGCCGACCTGTTGTCGACTGGCCGCACCTCACGCCTCTATCGCGCGCTGGTTCGCGACAAGCAGATCGCTTCGGACGCGGAGGGATTTACCGGGTATCCGGGAAATAAATATCCGCACCTCTTCGCGTTTTTCGCTACCCCGCTCCCGGGCCACACGCCGCAGGAAGTGGGCAATGCGATTCATGTGGAGATTGACCGGCTGAAGAAAGAAAACATTTCGGATGAAGAGCTCAGAATGATCAAGACGCGAGCCAAAGCCAACCTGATCCGTTCGCTCGGATCGAATGAGGGTCTGGCGTTCGAACTCGCGCTCTATCAGGCGCGCTATGACGATTGGCGGGAGCTGTTCCGTTCGGTCGACCGGATCGAAAAAGTTACCAAGGCGGATATACGGCGGATTGCGAATCAGACGTTCACGCCCGATAACCGGACGGTGGGGATTATCGAGTTTGCCGGCGGCCCGTCGGGAACTGGCGCAGGGCCGCAAGGAGGTGGACAGTGAAGCACGCAAACTTATCCCTCTTTGCTGTAGTCCTCGTCATTGTCATTACTTTATTGGGCGGCAACGTGCAGCTTGCGGCGCAAACCCAGACCTGGCAACAGATACCGATTCCAACGTTGCCGGCGTTTCATCCGCCGCAGCCGAAGCGCATCGTGTTTCCGAATGGCATGGTGGTTTTTCTTCAGGAAGACCACGAGCTGCCGACCATTGACGGCATCGCTCGCATTCGCGGCGGCGAGCGCTCGGTCCCCACGAACAAGACGGGGCTGGCCGAGATTTACGGCGAAGTGTGGCGCACCGGCGGCACCAAGTCCCAGACCGGCGATCAACTGGACGACTATCTGGAGCAGCGCGCCGCCAAGGTCGAGACCGGTGGAGGCATCGACTCGACGAGCGTGAGCTGGTCGTGTCTGAAAGAAGATTTTGACGATGTGTTTCGCGTGTTCGAGGACCTGCTGAAGAAGCCGGAGTTTCGCGCCGACAAAATTGGAATTGCACAGAAGGGGATGTATGACGGCATCTCGCGGCGCAATGACGATCCTGGGCAGATCGCGGGGCGGGAGGCGGCGATACTGGTGTATGGCGCAAACAATCCGTATGCGCGAGTTGCCGAGTATCGAACGGTGGCGGCCATCACGCGTCAGGATCTGGTGGAGTGGCATGACAAGTACGTTCACCCGAACAACATCATCCTCGGCGTGGTCGGCGACTTCGACTCGGCGAAGATGGAAGCCCGTCTGCGCGAGGCTTTCGCGTCCTGGCCCAAAGGACCGGCGGCGAAAGATACGGACATCAAGCCAGATCCTGCAAAACCGGGATATTACCAGGTCGACAAGACCGACGTGAATCAGAGCACCATTGAAATGGTGGCGGTGGGCATTACGCGCCACACTACGGATTACTTCGCGACCTCGGTGCTCAACGAGGCCTTCGGCGGAGGATTTTCGTCGCGGCTGTTTAACGACATTCGAACCACCAAAGGGCTCGCCTACGGAGTCGGCGGTGGAGTGGGCGCGGGCTGGGATCATCCCGGCATGTTGCGGCTGATGGTCATGACGAAGAGCAAGACGACCATCGAATCCATTCAGGCGCTCGACGAGGAGATCGCCGACCTCGCCAAGCGCCCCATCGACGATGAGGAGATCAAGCGCGCCAAGGACGCGATTCTGAATTCTTTTGTCTTCCGTTTCGATTCACCGGCGAAGGTTTTGCGGGAAAAAATGGCGTATGAGTTTTACGGCTATCCGCTGGATTTTCTGGAGAACTTTCAGAAGGGGATCGAGGGAGTTACGAAGGAAGACGTAGCGCATGTAGCGGCGAAATACATCCACCGCGACCAGATGTCGGTGCTGGTAGTGGGCAACGTGAGCGAATTAGACAAGCCCTTGTCATCGCTCGGAACGGTGACCAAACTGGATATTGCGATTCCACCGCCGCCGCCGGGGGTGCTAACGGAGCAGGGCGAGCATCCGTAAGCTTGCATCGAACGAAGCGATTGAGCTTGCGCCCCGGCTGCCAAGCACGACCACGTTGCTTGAGGCCGCCGCTGGTTCGGGAGTTTTGGCCCAACGTGGCCTGGACTCTAGCGTGCGCCTTGGACATTTTTCCACCCGAACCTCCGCGCGTCACCCTCCAGAGCTTCAACTGTTTGCGCTGGCGGCGACTGATGATCCAGGCTTCGACCGAGCAACCTCTCCAAATTACGGAACTCAGGAGCATATTCCATCTCCAATCGTTGTCGAAACCCGGCCTCGATGGCGGGACGGCGCTCATAAACAAAATTCAGCCGGCCCACAATCGCTCTAGCTTCTTGCCACAAAGTCGGAAACGCACGTTCGAATCGCCCAAGTGCTTTGGATTGCTTCAACCGCTGCAAGCGCAGCTGCACTGCTTTAGAGCGCATACGCCGGTTACCATTGATGATCTCAAAGCTGCGCCTTCCGTCCGAACGCAGCCCCAAGAATGAGAGCACTTTCTCGTACGCAATGCCGGGAGCTTTGGCGAAATCATCGAACAAGATGACGTGAACCCGCTCCCTACCGAACGCGTCGAAGTATCGTTGAATCTGCTCCGAGAATCTGGTCATTTCGCGATAGCTCAAACTTGGAACGGGTTCACCCCGAAGAGGCCCTAACTGCCAATATCGCTGTTCCTGAGAATCGACCGCCAACTCGAATCGGGTGATGTGTTCGGCCCCGCTGCACAGCCTCATACTATGCAATGAATGAATGACATCGATTGGGTTCCGCAGCATAACTATGATCTGAGCAGAAGGATTGAAGTCGAGAATCTCTTGAGGGGCTCTTCGCGACGCCAAGTACCCTGTCGATGCTTCCCCGATTCGGCTCTTTCCGGTTGCGCGATCAAAATTGCTCAAATATTGCGCCAGCGTTCTTGATTGTCTCTGGTGGCCTAAAATATCGGGAGCGAAAAAGTGGGGCTCTTTGTGCTTCGACATACCTATGTCCGGGTGACCACCCAGATACGAATAGAGTGCAGTGGTGCCAGATTTTGGCGCTCCCACGATGAAGAAGTCCGGTTTGTTTACGGTTGGCATGCTCCAACCTCCTCCTTATCGGACAATGGGATGTCGGCCTGTCTTGACGCATCCCGTTGGCCCCGCCAGTATCGGGGGAAACTTGCTTTCCGGTCAGTGAGCTTGCTCACAACGAAAATGTGATGATGTTTTACCTGGAATTGGGGTCAGATTGGATACCAGGAAAGAATGCCTTCTCGTGGCTTACTGTTTAGTTGCTGCAATCACGTTAGCAACTAACTGAGAATTGAATGCGATTCCCTCACCCCACATCCCATTTGACAAGAGTCGATCCTGGAGTTATTGTAGGCGAACAAATGGCGAATCTCGCCAGCGCCTATGACCGCACATCCGTTGCTCCCTGATTTCGAGTCCCCGCCGAAGTTGGTCGGCATCGCGCGGATTGCGGCTGCTGGTGAGTCGCTCCGCGAGGGGCACAACGTCGAATACTTCACGCTTGGGACGCGATCGCTGCTCAATCGGGTGGTGAGCCGGCGCAATCTTCCCTTCACCTGGGCCATCAATCCTTATCGCGGGTGCGAGTTCGCCTGCAAGTATTGCTATGCGCGCTATACCCACGAGTTCATGGAGCTGCGCGACGGCGTGGAGTTCGAACGAAAGATCTTCGTCAAGCAGCAAGCGGCGACGCTTCTTCGGTGGGAATTAAAAAGGGTCAAGCGTGGGGAGGAAATTGCGATTGGCACGGCGACTGATCCCTATCAGCCGGCGGAGCGGCGTTTTGAGGTAACGCGCGCAATCCTGGAAGAACTGGCGCTGCACTCCGGACTCGAGATCGGAATTGTGACCAAATCGAACCTGGTGACGCGCGATGCGGAAATTCTGCGGCGCGTGGGCGAACACAACCGGGTTTTTGTGAATGTGACCGTGACCACGGTGGATGCGGAACTGGCGCGTAAGCTGGAGCCGCGGGCGCCGCGCCCCGATCTGCGGCTGGAGGCAGTTCGCCAGCTGAATCTCGCGGGCGTGGATGCGGGCGTGATCTGTGCCCCGGTGCTGCCTGAAATCACGGACCGGCCGCGCGATCTCGAGGCCCTGGTGAAAGCCGCCAACGCAGCCGGCGCGAAGTATATCTTTGCCAATCCGCTTTTCCTGAAACCGTGTTCGGCGGCGGTGTTCCTGCCGTTTCTGGAAGAACACTTCCCCGATCTGGTGCAGCTTTACCGGGCGCGTTATGCCGATCGAGCATTTCTGCCAAAAGGGTACGGGCAGCGGCTATCGCAACTGATGGCCGGGTTGCGGCGCAAGCACGGAATTGGAGATCAGCACGCCCGCAGCAGTCGTAGAGTGCATACGGCGGTCGCACAGATGGAGTTGTTTTGAGGCCGGCTTAGCCTTTAGCCTCTGGTGGAGAGCTTTTTCCCCGCGCTCTCGGCGTCTCTGCGTCCCCTGCGTTGAAGGTCTTACTGAAAACTGAGAGCTGCTTTTCTACAATGGCTTCAGGCCGGCGAAGGAAAGGAATTGTCCTGCCGCGGTTTGAGCCTGGCCTGGATCCGCGGAAATCTTCTGCACTTGCGCCAAAGCGGAGTCGGCCTCCGCAGCGCGACCGGCCCGGCGCAGAGCTTGGGCGAAGAGAAGCACATTCACATCGTTGGGATCAACCTTCACCGCGTGCTCTAGCTGAGCGACCGCCACATCGGACTGCCCCTGACGCAGCGCCAGGACGGCCAAACCGGTCAGCGCCGTGCCGTCGTCCGGATTCAGGCGCAGAGCACTCTGGTAGTTCTCGGCGGCCCGATCGTAGTCGTGCAACTGTAGGCGAGCTTGACCAAGTTCGCTCCACGCCGCGGCCTGAAGCTTGGGATCGCCGGAAGCGTGCAGCACCGCATTGCATTCCTCGATCGCTTCCTGGGGATGTCCAACGTGCAATTCGTATTCGCCGAGGGCGAGGATTTGGTCGGGCGGATATTTGTGCAGTGCCTTGGCCGCCCGGAACTGCACGATCGCCTCGTCGGGCCGGCCCTGCCTGGCAAGCGCGAGCGCGAGGTTGTTGTGCGCCGTGTAATTCCGAGCGGTAACGCTCAGCGTATAGCGCCACAAGGTTTCGTTGTCGTGCCAGTAGCCCAGCTGGCGATAAGTGAGACTCCCCAGAACGAACAGTACGGCTACGGCGGAGCCAGCCAGCCCAACCCCGCGGATTCCGCGCCTGGATGCCGCCTCACCGACGCCCCACACGACGGCGACAAACAAACCTATACAGGGAAGATACCCGTAGCGGTCGGCCATTGCCTGCTCACCAACCGTGACAATTCCGATCATCGGGACTAGAGTTCCCAGGAACCAGAACCAGCCGACGGGCAAATAGCGATGGTCTCGCCAGCGAATAACCAGCGCCGACATTAAGAGCAGTAGCGCCGCCGCTCCCACCACCTCCCAGGCAGGCAGCGAACCCTCTGGCCGCGGATACATGGGAACCAGCGGAGACGGGCAAAACGCCTTTCCGATATATCTCACATAGGAGACGAATGCGTTCTCCAGCCGTAGCGACACCGGAACTTCCGAAAGCGCCCGCACCGTGTTGCCGGCGCGCTGCGCAAAGACGGTGACGACCGAATCCGCCGCGGCAAGGATGAAGAGGGGTAACTTTTCCCAGACCAGATAGCGGAACGAGCGTGGCGTGTGAGTCGCGGGTAAGCCCCCTGCCGCGGAGGCTGCGCCCATTCGCTGCAGGGGCCAGTAGTCCCAGAGCAGCAGCACAAAAGGTAGAGTGACGATCTGCGGCTTGGCCATCAGGCCAAGAGCAAAGAAAACGGTCAGCAACGAATAGAGATAACGCCGGCCCGTCCGCGCGTACCGGTCGTAAGCATGGAGGGCGAGTAGGAAGAACAACAGGCTAAGCACATTCTTGCGCTCCGCGGCCCAGGCGACCGACTCCACGTTGACCGGGTGCAGGGCAAACAAAGCAGCCACCACCAGACTGGGCCAGGTGAATCCAGTGGCCCGCACCAGCAGCAGGAACAGCAACACCGCATTGGCCGTGTGCAGCAGGAGATTTGTGTAGTGGTGGCCAATAGGATTGAGGCGAAAAATCCGGTAGTCCAAAGCATGCGACAACCAGGTCAAGGGGTGCCAGCTCCCTTGGTAAAAGGTCGTGAACGACCACTTCACCGTGTCCCACGTCAGACCACCCTGAACATGGGGATTCTTCATAATGTAGGCCAAGTCATCGAAATCGACGAACTGGTTGTGGACGATGGGATTGTAGAAAGCGAGCGTGACGGCCGCCAGCAAAAGACAAAAGATGACGAGGCGCTGTTCGCGGGACGCTGACATGTCGATAAGTGGAGGCGACTCCGTTGGCTGCAAGGTGGGCCGCTTCCGCAAAACAATATTCCACCCCTGCTGATGACGATTCTAACGCGATGTTGTGTTGACTACGACGGCGCTGAATCGCCCGCCACTACCCCAAAGTAACAGCTCCCCCATCAGTTTTTATGCCGCCGATGCCGAAGGCGAGCCCGGTTCTCACCACCCAGCCGTCGTGGGCGCAGAGAAACCCGTTTCAGTTGAGCGTTCCAAAGCATCGTAGTGCGCTTGCAATTACTATAGTGCTCATGGGGTGCCAGCCAGTCTTCGTACGCGCCTTCAGCGGCTGATACCCTAGCAGTAAGAACAGGTCTCGCTCACGAAGCCGCACGATTATGAGGCAAATCGAAAGTCGGACAACGAGTACAGGCGCAACTTGGAAGCGCATGTTGAATCGCGCCGACCTTATAAAAACGGCGCTTACGGTGGCGCTCCTCGCCATCGTGTTGGCACTTTCGTTGAGCGCCGATTTTTACCACTCCTCCATGGTAGATACGTTCATGGCCCTGGCTTTGGGCGGCGCTGCTGTCACGCTGCTGGTCGTGCAACCCTCATGGATGAACCTCGCAAGCGTGGCGGTGTGCAGCCTCGTCTTGGCGGGAGTCGACTATCGTGTCATGGGGTTCCAGCCCAGGTTCATGGCTGCATTTTCATTTGTAGGATTGAGCAGCTTGGCCGTGCTGGGCACGCGGACGGCATGGGCGCGTAAGCAAGATCGCACGCTTTTGCTGTGTGCATTTCTTCCCGCGGTGTTGTTCGTGGCTTCGGATTATATGGCTTCGACTTTACTGGATTACACCGCAGCGCTCCATCCCAAGACCTTTGATCTTTATTTGTATTCCGTTGATTGCAGCCTCCGCGTGCAATTCAGTTTTCTGCTAGGGCAAGTGTTCTCACGTTACCTGTGGTTCCGGTTCGCCGCCTTACTCTTCTACATTGCTTTACCTCTGCCCCTGGCGTTGGTCTATGCCGCCCACCTCCGCCTAAGAAACAAAAGTGCTCTCCCGGTAATGCTGGCGTTCCTGGTGACCGGTCCAATGGGAGTGCTGTTCTATAACATGGTTCCGGCCACCGGGCCGGTCCACATTTTTGGACCAAGCTTTCCCTGGCACCCATTGTCGACGTCGCAAGCCATGCACTTGGTGTTGGAAACGGTACCCGTCCAGGGTGCGCGAAATGCCATTCCGTCTTTGCACATGGCTTGGGTGCTGCTGGCATGGTGGAATTCCAGGGGACTCTCCCGCTGGATACGCGCCATCGCCCTTGCTTTTGTGATTTTCACCGTCTTCGCCACCCTTGGAATCGGCGAACACTATTTCGTGGACCTGGTGGTCGCTTTTCCCTTCGCCCTGATGGTGCAAGCTTTATGCCTGTATCCTTTGCCGTTCAAATACGGTGAGCGACGCGTGGCATTTTTGTTTGGCGCCTTTGCCAGTCTCGCCTGGATGGCGCTGGTCAGCTTTGCAACGCCGTTTCTTTGGATTTCGCCGGTCATTCCATGGGCTCTGGTGATGGCCACAATTTCCGTCTCAAGTTTGCTGATGCATCGCCTGCAGAACGCGGAATTTACGAATGAGCGAGTGCAGGCGGCCGAAAGACGGAAAGCGACTGACGCAAGAAAAGCCGAAGCGAGCGTAATACCAAATGGGGCAACTGGAGTCGACGACTCCCTCTTGCCTGCCGTCTCTGCCACGCCTGTTCCGGGAATGTGAATCGTTGAATCCATGAGTTCGTCTTCCACTGCCGCGGTGGCGAAACGCCTCGAACGACCGGGAGTCCCGCTTTCCTCCAAGCTGTTTCAGTCGCCGGCGCAACGCACCTTGCTGTTGTGTCTGCT
>JBEKFN010000052.1:0-15686 GCA_050013295.1 Terriglobales bacterium | reverse complement strand
CAAGAAACAGGAAGATCGCCCAGCGACCGCGCCCACGTTGAGGCGTCCCGGAGAACAGATGCCGGAGTCTGATCCGGCAAGCTCGCGCACCCCGCCACCGATGGGCGGCACGCCGCCGCCACCGATGGGCACGCCGCCGCCAACCGGCCCCGGTACAGGCCCAGGCCCCAGCTAAGGGCCGATGTTCTAAACTAGAAGCGTGAAGATTGCCCTGGGCCAGATCAACCCCACCGTGGGGGACTTCTCTGGCAACGCTGCCAAGATCATCCAGTTTGCGCTTGAGGCGCGGAGCGCTGGCGCTGGCCTGATTCTGTTTCCGGAACTGGCCGTCTGCGGCTACCCGCCGCGCGATCTGGTTGAGAGGCCGTCGTTTGTGGCGCGCTGTCGCGCTACCGTCGATAGGATCGCCGCCGAAACGCGGGGGATTGCCGTGATCTGCGGGATGGTGACCGCGGCCGAAGCGGACTCTGGCAAAAAAGCGATGAACTCCGCCGCCCTGCTGCGTGAAGGGCGCATCGACTTCATCCAGTCAAAAATGCTGCTGCCCACCTATGACGTCTTCGACGAGATGCGCAACTTCGCTCCCGCCAAGAGCCAGCAACTCTTCAGCTTTTGCGGCAGGCAGATGGCTTTGACCATCTGTGAGGATGCCTGGAACGACAAGCGCTTTTGGAACCGGCGGCTTTACGGCATAGACCCGGTGGAAGAATTGGTCCGGGCCGGCGGCAACTTCGTGCTCAACATATCCGCGTCGCCATTTTGGCTGGGTAAGCGCGAACTGCGCCGCGACATGCTGGCGGCCATCGCGAAGAATCAGAAAGTGCCGGTCGCGATGGTGAACCAGGTCGGGGGCAACGACAGTCTGGTTTTCGACGGATCGAGCCTGGTGATTGCACCCGATGGACAGGTGATCGCGCAAGCGAAGTCGTTCGAGGAGGACCTGATCTACTTCGATTCTCAGAACCTCGATTCCCCAAACATCAGTGGAGACATGCACCCACAGGTTGTGGGTGAAGAAGCCAGCGTGTATGAAGCGCTGGTTCTGGGCACGCGAGACTACGTTCACAAATGCGGCTTCCAGAGGGCGATCGTCGGACTCAGCGGCGGCATCGATTCCGCGCTCACCGCGTCGATTGCGGCCGATGCGCTCGGCTCCGAGAACGTAATCGGAGTCGGCATGCCCGGCCCGTACTCCTCGCGAGGTTCGATTGACGATGCGCGGGAACTTGCCGGCAACTTGAGGATTCGCTTCGAACTGATCTCGATCCAGGAAATCTACGAAGCCGTGCGCCAGACGCTTGCGCCAGTGTTTGGCGAACTGCCGCAGGACGTCACCGAAGAAAACATTCAGTCCCGCGCCCGCGGATTGCTGCTGATGTCCATGTCGAACAAGTTTGGCGCGCTGGTGCTTTCGACCGGCAACAAGAGCGAATTGGCTGTCGGCTATTGCACTCTCTACGGCGATATGGTGGGCGGGCTGGCAGTGATCTCGGACGTACCGAAGACGTTGGTGTACCGCCTGAGCGCTTACGTGAACTCGCGGCGCAAAGTGATTCCGGAAGCGACCATCGAGAAGCCGCCGTCGGCCGAACTGCGGCCGGATCAGAAAGATTCAGATTCACTTCCACCCTACGATGTGCTCGATGCGATTCTCGAAGACTTCGTGGAGGAGTTGTGCTCGGCCGAACAGATTGCTCGCAATCGCCATTTCGATCTGGATCTGGTGCGGCGAGTCATCCGCATGATTGAGCGCAGCGAATACAAGCGGCAGCAAGCGGCGCCCGGAATCAAGATTTCCTCCAAGGCGTTCGGCTATGGGCGGAGATTCCCCATCGCGGCCAAGTCGGAGTTCTAGCACCGTGACCGCCTGATGAGATATTCGGTGGAGAGACGGGCGTCTCGCCCGTCCAGCAGTTCGGTGGCCGGGCGGGGACGACCGGCTCTCCACTGGCGAAGCTTCGGAAATGACAACTGCGCCACTTTTTGTAACAATCGAATTCCAAACGAACTCAAAACCTATGACAATCATGCAACGCACACTGCTCGCTGGTCTTCTGTTGTCCGGCATCGCTATCGCTCAAACTCCATCGGCTCCCCCGGCAAAGTCGGCAGCCAAAGCAGCGGCCCCTTCACCCGCCGGGGGAAGTTCGACGGCTCTGCCCACCGAAGACACGGTCGACGCGTTCCTGTTCCAAATGTTTGGCTACGATCCCACGGTGACGTGGAAGGTGACTGATATTCGTCCCTCCGAAGTGCCGGGACTGGCGGAGGTGTCGCTGGTGATCACCAACCCGCAGGGCTCGAACCAGAATCGGTTGCTGGTCAGCGGTGATGGCAAGCATGCGATTTCGGGCGACATCCTGCCCTTCGGTGCGAAGCCCTTTGACGATGCCCGCGCCAAGCTGGAAAAAGGCGTGAGCGGCCCCGCCAAGGGACCGGCGAAGGCTGCGGTGACGATTGTCGAGTTCAGCGATATGCAGTGCCCGCACTGTGCGAAGGCGGCGCCCGCGATTGAGCAACTGCTGGCGCAGGAGCCCGAGGCTCACTTTGTTTTTCAGAATTTTCCGCTGCCCGCGCACGATTGGGCAGAGAAAGCCGCCGGCTATATCGAATGCGTTGGGCGCGCTTCGCCGGGGCAGCCTTCGAATGATGCAGTCTGGAAGTTTATCCAGAAGACGTTTGACGAGCAGGCCAATATCACTCAGGCCAACGCCGACGAAAAGCTGAAGGCCATCGCAACCGCATCGGGCGCGAATGCCGAAGAGATCGCCGCCTGCGCCGCCAATCCGGATACGAAAGCCCGAATCGAAGCCTCTATTGCGCTGGGCAGGGCTGTGGGCGTCAGTGCCACGCCGACTCTGTTCATCAATGGACGGAACCTACCCGGCGGAGCGCCGGTTGATCTGTTGAAGAAGATTGTGGACTTCCAGGCGAGCCAGGAAAAACACGATAAGTAGATTGAGTCATTGAATCATTGAGTGATTGAATCGTTGAAAACCAAGGGCAGAGCCTTTCAATGAGTCAATCACCCAATGACTCAATTTCTGTTACTTGCTCATCCAGATTTCCCGCGGTTCGGTGCGCTCCGGGCTGCGGACGACGTACGGCGTGATCAGGATCAGGAGCTCATCGTTCTCTTCCTGTTTGGTGCTCTGTGAGGTGAGGAGGCCGAAGCCCGGGATTTTGGAAAACCCGGGCAGACCGCTCAGGGTCCTCTCTTCGGACGCGGTGACCATTCCCGCTACGACCGCCGGTTGGCCTTCCTTGAGCATGATCCCGCCCTTGTACTCACGATTGGAAATTATCGGAACGCCATTTGAGCTTGTAGCGCCCAAAGTGCGGAATTGCAGCTCCAGCTCGAGCGCTATGTCTGAATTGTTGTGCACCAGCGGCTTCGCCTTGAGCGTAAGCCCGATGTCCTCATAGCTGACGGAAGGAAAGGGCGCGGCGTATGACTGATTCCCGACGACCGACGCGATGGCGGAACTATTATAAATCGGCGCAAAGCTGGCGTTGAGGATGGGATAGCGCTCTCCTAGCTTAAAGGTGGCGTCCTTTTCCTGGGAGGCCCGCAGGTGGACGTGCTCGAGCTCCTGGACGGAACTGGCATTCATGGTAAGCGCGGCGGACAGATTATCCAGGCTAAGGCCCATCAGCGTGAGCCCGCCGCCAAAGGTCGCGAGCGGCTGGCTGAAGATGGAATTCTGCTGGCTTTGCAATTGCGCGAGCAGTGCGGAAATGGTCTGATTGCCGGCTTGGTTGATACCGCCAGAGGCAATCAGTTGGTTGATCAGGCTCTGAATGTTTTGTCCGCCAAGAGCCGCGAGAGCAGCCACCGGAATATTGAAAAGATTGAAATTATTCGGGACGTGCAGCCCGATCGTACGCATGTAGGTGTGGCTCACCTGGAAGACTTTCAGATCGAGCATTACTTCCGGACGCGGACTATCGAACTCTTCGAGAAACTGGGTTGCGGCTTCCAGTGCCGCCTTCGGCCCGCGCACCGTGATCGTGCTCGACGCGGCGTTGAGGTTCACGAACTTGAACTCAAAGAGCGTCCGCAGCGTGCTGATCAGGTCGTTCAAATCCTTGGCAGGATCGCCGGCCGCGATGTAAAACGAGCGCATGCCCATGCGGTCGTAGGAGCGGTGGTTTTCAGGGGTGTCAGCGCTGGCAAAAAGAATGTTGTCTTCCAGGGCCACGCTGAAGCTCTTCGTGGCCTCGGAGGCCGCCTGCAGGGCGGTTGCGAAATCGGCATTCTCAAGATCGAAGCGCACGCGGCGGCTGGCGAAGGTATCGTCGAAGATCACCGTCAGCCCATAACTTGCAGCGACTGCGGTGAGCAGACCGCGCGAATCGCCGCGGTAGTGGAAGTCGTGGCGTCCGTCGATCGGTTTAGCGGTGATCGCCTCGGCGCTGGCGACCACTTGCGGCGGGCTTGCAACGCGAACCGGCGCGGGTCCCAGGGCGTCGCTTATTCGTTGCTGAGCGAATTCGTTCTGCGGATCGAGGTTGAGCGCCGTTCGAAACTCCGCCAGCGCCTCCACTTGCCGGCCATCGAGCAGGTCGCTGTTTCCGCGTTCCAGATGCATTCCGGCCAAATGTTGTCGCGTCATCTCCCGCGCGGTCAGGTACTCCACGTTTTGCGGGACCAAGCGAGACGCTTCCTCAAATTCGTAAAAGGCTTGGTCGAGATTCTTCGATTTCTCGAGTTTCAGCCCGCGCGCGAAAGCTTGGCGAGCGGCCTTCAGGTCTTTGACAGGACCCTGGCAGGCGGGCGCGCCCCTGGAATTGGAGCAGAGCGATGGCGCAACAGCCGGGGGAGTGTCTGTGGCCAGACACAATCCGGCAAGCAAGAAAACAATGCCTGCTGGCAGCCATCGCATATTACTTACTATAGAATGCCAGGCTACTGCTGTCTTGCAAGAGAAATCCTGGGTTGGGAACTACGGTCGTAACGGGAGGGGTCGGAACTTGAGGGAAGTGAGGCTCACCGCAGCATCAGCCGTTCCATCCGAATGGCGTGCCCGGTCTGGTCTTCGCACTCGACCAGCACGGCGCACAGTCGGACGTCGCCGTTGGCCGCTTCGAAGCGCGCTGGCATCCCGCTGAGAAACTTCTCGATCACTAATTCTTTCTTGACCCCAATGACGCTGTCGTACGGGCCAGTCATGCCGACGTCCGTGATGTAGGCGGTGCCCTTGGGTAAGACAGTCTCATCCGCGGTGGGAATGTGCGTGTGCGTGCCCACGACGGCGGTGACGCGCCCGTCGACGTACCAGCCGAAGGCGATCTTTTCGGACGTGGCCTCGGCATGGAAATCCACCAACACGACCTTCGACTTGATCTGTTCCAGAAGTCGATCGGCGTAGCGAAAGGGATCGTCGCTTGACCCCATGAACACACGTCCCTGAAGGTCCACGACGGCATAAGCGACGCCGTTTTTTTGGCCTTCGTACACTCCCCAACCGGGCAGGTTCTGCGGAAAATTTGCCGGCCGCAGCAGGCGGCGCGCCGGACTGTGTGGATTGCCGTCCGCCATGTGGAAGTATTCGATGATTTCGCGTTTGTCCCAGACGTGATTTCCGGTGGTCATCACATCGATACCCAGATCGAAAAGCTCTTCCGCCAGCGGGGGCGTGATTCCGAAGCCAGCCGCAGCATTTTCGCAGTTGGCGATGACCAGATCCACGGCGTGCTGCTGGCGCAGTTCAGGCAGGCGATCTTTTACGATCGTCCGCCCCGGGCGCCCAAAAATGTCACCGATAAAAAGAATTTTCAAGAGACGATGGTAACACGCTGAAAATTGCGGATGCTTCGCGTACTGGTAACTGCAATTAGCTATTGGCTAGCGATCTCCGCCGTCTTCAGAAAGTCGTAATTGCCCGACGGATTCAGGGTCACGTTCCGCACGCGCCGCGTGTGCACGAGAACGTTGTCGAAGTACCACAGGTCTATATACGGAACATCTTGCGCCAGCACTTGCTGAACTTCCGCGTACAGCCGCTTGCGGACATTTTGATCGGTCTGGCGGCGGGCCTCATCGATCAGGCTATCGATCCGGGGATTGGAATAGAAACCGCGGTTGGCGCCTTTGGGCGGGAATCGGTTGGAGTGAAAGGAGTACTCAAAAATATCCGGATCTTCGTTACCGCCGATCCAGCGCAACGAATAAACCTGGAAAGCACCGCTCGTGACGTCGGCAAAAAATGTGGCGAACTCGAACGTGCGAATGTCGAGCGCGATGCCCACATCTCGCAACTGCTGCTGCAACACTGCAGCCAGCAGCCGCGTGGACTCCTCCGTAGACGTCTTCATTGTCAGGTGAAAGCGAACGCCGCCGTCGCGAGCCCCGTAGCCAGCGGCATCGAGCATCAGGCGGGCTTTCTCTGGATTGTGTGGATAGGCCGTCACATCCGGGTCATACGCCCAGCTTTGCGGCGGGAGCACACTCAGAGCCGGTTGCGCGAAGCCGCGCCAGATGTATTCAAGCAGGGGACCGCGGTCGATGGCATACGCGATCGCCTGGCGAACCCGCACATCCTGCAAGGTCCGGTCGCGCAAGTTAAACGCGAGATAGGAAAGCACCGTGCCCGGAGCGCGCTCAACCTGTAAATTCGACTGGCGCTCCAGCGCCACAATGGTGTCGGAAGTAAGAGCATTGATCGCGGCATCGGCGCTGCCCTTGCGCAATTCGAGCGCCCGCGTCGTCGCGTCGGGCACCACGGTGAAGCGTACCCTGGCCAGGCGCGCCTTTGCACCCCAGTAGTTGTCGTTGCGCTCGACTACGATCTCCTTGTCTTGCTCGGCGCTCACAAACTTGAACGGTCCCGAGCCCATCGGATTCCGCGTGATCTCGTCGAGCGTTCCGTAGGGCACGATGCCGATCGCCCCCTCCGAGAGATTCCACAGTAAGGTGGCGTTCGGCTCCTGCAGATGAAATACCACGGTAAACTCGTCGGGTGCGTCGATGTGGTCCACGAAACGATATGCCGCCGACTTCGTACTGCGAATCTTTCCCTCGAGCAGCGAGTCGAACGTCCATTTAACGTCTCGCGAGGTAAGCGGCCGCCCATCGTGAAACGTGACGCCGCGATGCAGGTGGAAGATATAGGTCAAGGGATCCGGAATCTCCCAACGCTCCGCCAGGCCGGGCTGAACATTTAGGTGCTCGTCGCGGGTCAGCAGCGCGTCAAAGAGGAGTTCGCCAATGCGCTCCGACTGCGCGTCGATCCCGACCCGGGGATCAAGGTTGGTTGGGCTGCTTTCAATAATCATCACCAGCGTGTTGGGATCGGGAGCTGGTGAGCAGGAGAGGAGAGGGAGCACCACTGCGGCGGTGATTAGCAGCAGAATTGTCATCCTGAGGGAGGTGTGTCGGGAGCGGGCAGAAAGCAGGTCCTTCGCTTCGCTCAGGATGACAATTCTTTCTTGCGCTGGTCTTTCTTGCGCTGCCGCCTCACGCATACGAGATCTTTCCCAGGATCGCCGCCCGCTTCGCTCCCGTAGCCGACGGCACATTGCTTGGCCTTCGATGCCACGTCTCCTGCGCGAGCAGGGCAAAAGCCACTGCCTCCTTGGCCTCCGCCGGAAGGCCGAACTCGTCCGAGAAATGCAGTCCGATCCCCAACGGTGCGATTTCATCGCGCAACATGGCCATCAGCGTCGGATTCTTCGCGCCTCCGCCCGAGACGATCATCTCGTGATCACGGCGCCGCGCCCAGAATCGCGTCACCACGAAGCGCTGCATTGCATCCGCAATCGATCGTGCCGTCAATGCCGTGGCCGTCGCCACCACGTCAGCCTTGCTGGCGCCACGGCAGATCCGGAGAAATCGGCCCACGTATTCTCGGCCAAATTCCTCGCGGCCCGCCGTCCGCGGAGGCTTCTGCCGGAAAAAGTGCGCGCGCAACAACTGTGCGATCACGCCATCCAGTACGCGTCCCGAGGCCGCGACTTTGCCATCGCGGTCATAGCGCTGTGCGAAAAGCTCCTCCATCACCGCATCGATCACCATGTTGCCGGGGCCGGTGTCAAAAGCAACCACCTGGCGCAGCGACGCGCCCGCAGGAATCGCCGTCAGATTCGCAATTCCGCCAACGTTCTGCGCAATGCGGTTCTGCGCAATGCGTCCCACTCGCGCATCGCGATAAAGAAGGAAGTCCAGAAACGGCACCAGCGGCGCGCCTTTTCCCCCGGCCGCGATATCCGCGGGACGAAAATCGGAAACCACGGGCACGCCCAGCCGCGCCGCGATCACCGCGGCTTCACCCGTTTGCCACGTCACCGCCAATCGTTGCCCGAGAAATCGCTCTGGCGTTCCCTGGTGATACAGCGTCTGCCCATGGCAGCCAACCAGGTCAAGCTTCACGCGATGCTGGCGCGCTGTCTTCGCCACCGCCTCCGCGTACAGTTCGCCGAGAAGAAAGTTCAGACGGGCCAGATCCGCAACGTGGGCCAATTCCGCGTTCATCATCTCCAAAATTGCGCGTCGAATCGGGGCAGGGAACGGATACTGCGCGTGAGCGAGAAGCTTGAAATCTGAGCGCTCGTGTTTGTGTGGGGACGGGCCTCTGGCCCGTCCGGGGTTGGCTGAGAAGCGCACCAGCGCCACATTGATTCCGTCCGCCGAGGTGCCGCTCATCACGCCGGCAATAATCATGCCCGCTCCTCGCGAGCAAGCGTAGCCAGCCGAAGCTCTTCTCCGAACTCCCAGAGCTGCCGCGTCAGCTTCTCGACGTGTGCAGAAGTGGGAGCGGGGTTGCGGCGCCTCGCCGCTGATCTCTTATCAAACGCCTTCTCTTTGAACGCCAGCACGCGCCGCGCCGATTCCCGCACGCGGCGGGCAAACTTGCCGTCGCGTTCCGCTTCGCGGATCATGGCCTGGTGCGCCCGCAGAATGAAATCTTCCCGATGACAGATCAGGCCAAGATCGCCCCCGGCGCGGATGTGCCCGATCGTTACATGTTCGATCGCGGCCTCTTCGATCGGGCACGCCGCCAGCACGCCGCCCATCTCCAGATCGTCGGAACAGACCAGGCCGCGGTAGCCAATCTTCTTGCGCAGAATGCCGGTGATCCATTTCTTCGAGAGCGATGCCGGAGTCCGATCACTAGTTCGTTTCCTAGCTCGCGCCTTCGTCACCGCCGGAAACGCCGCGTGCGAAACCATGATCATCGGCAATTCGCGCCGCAATAAGCGATAGGGAACCAGATCCTGCTCCCACAATTTGCGCAGCGGTTTTTCCACGCTGGGAAGTTCATGATGCGTATCGAGCGTGGCCTCGCCCAGTCCGGGGAAGTGCTTGCCGCAGCCGAACACGCCGGCATCGCCCAACCCGCGCAGAAACTCGCGCGCGTAAGTGACCACCTGCTTCGGATCGTCCGAAACCGCCCGCGACCTCAGCACCGAACGCGACGCCTCGTAGGCCAAGTCGAGCACCGGGGCAAGATCCACGTTGAAGCCAAGCGCTGCGCAGTTTTCGCCGATCACACGCCCATGCTTGCGAAAGAGCGCGCGGCTGCCCGTGGCAAAAACCTCGGCCGGAGACGGCGTCCGACCGATCACGTTGCGGAAACGGTCCACGGTGCCGCCTTCAAGGTCGACGCAAGTGAAAAGCGGCGTGGCAACGCGCTTTTGGCATTCCCGCAGAAGCGTATGCGTCTGCTCAGCGCCGGTGATGTTGCGGGCAAACAGAATCACGCCCGCCGGCTGAATCTTCGTGAGCAGGGAAGCGAGCCGCGGAGACATCGCGGTCCCGTCGCAGCCGATGATGAGCAGTTGGCCGATATCAGGTGTTGAGTCACGCATTGTTTATGTCTGATTTTAAGGAACCGTTTCGTTTGCCCCCGTGTTTCCCACAGCGCGAAGGGTGTGCTTGACCCATGCCGCGAAATGGTCTCCATCCGGGCTGCCCGGGTCAGCAAGGGTTTCGGCGATCTTGAACTGATCGAGCGCCCGCGAGAACTCTTCTCGGTCGTAAAGGATTTCTCCGATGTGGAAATGAGCCCGCGCAGCCAGCGAACGCTCCAGCGGCCCGCTGATTGCCTCTTGGTATAGTTCCAGTGCGTGATCGTGGCGACCAAGAAGACCGTGCGCCACCGCCTCCCGATACGAGAGTTCCGCCCTTTCTCCTGGGGAAATGCTTTCCGTCTTGAGCGCATTCGCGATAGACAACGGTTCGACAGCGTGATCGAGCGCTGTAAGGGTTGCGATCAAGCGAAGCTGAGCATCATGTCTGAGTTGAATGTGCTCGTTATCGCTCAAGAGGCCAGCATGCCTCTTAAGGAACGTCCTGAGTTCCTGCGCCGCCAGATCGAACTTGCCCTCGTGCCCATGAACGCATGCCAGCGTAAACTCCGCGTACGGTCGATTTGGACTCTCTTCCGGCAGAAGCCCCACCGCTTCTGAAGCCGCCTCGACCTCCTTGTCGAAACGACCGAGGTCGTAATACGAAAGAGCCTCGTGCAAGAGGATTGAACTCCTATCCGCTGCATCGGTGGCACTTTCGCGAAGCGCTCTAAATTCCGTCACTGCTTCAGCTGGGCGCCCCGACTCTCGAAGCGTTTGGATCTCGCGGAATCGATTCCAATCCGTCATTCTGTTTCGCATCGCTAAAGCGACGCCTCGATATGAAGCGTACTCACCACAGGCTGTTATAGAGATCCTGCCTGCTTTTCCACTCCGCGTCTCGGCGGTTAGATCTCTTTCTTCAACTCCGCCAGCAAGTTTAGCGCTTCGAGCGGCGTCAGGCGGTTCAAATCCACTTCGCGCAGCTTTTCCAGCACGGGCTGCGAGAGCGGCGTGAAGATGGTCAACTGCGTCGGACGCTCCGGCTCTATGGAAGAGCCCGGCGTAAGATGCCCCGAAAGCCGGTGCTCGGACGATTCATGCTCCGCTAGCACTTCGCGCGCACGCACCACGACTTCGTTTGGCAATCCCGCCAGCTTTGCGACTTCGATGCCGTAGCTGCGGTCGGCCGCTCCCGGTTCGACCCGGCGGAGAAAAACTACGCTTCCACCGGTCTCTTTGACGGATACGTGATAGTTCTTCACTCCACTCAATTGCTCGGCCAATTCGGTTAGCTCGAAATAGTGCGTGGCGAACAATGTCTTCGCATGCACTCGCGCGTGCAGATACTCGATGGCGGCCCAGGCGATCGCGAGGCCGTCATAGGTGGACGTGCCGCGGCCGACTTCGTCTAACAGGATCAAGGAGCGCGCTGTCGCCGTGTGCAGAATCGCGGCTGTCTCCGTCATCTCGACCATAAACGTCGACCGGCCACGGGCCACGTTGTCGCTGGCGCCGATACGCGTGAACACGCGATCGACAATTCCCAGCCGCACGGCGCGCGCGGGAACAAACGAGCCCATCTGCGCCATAATCACGATCAGCGCCGCCTGCCGCAGATAGGTGCTCTTGCCTCCCATGTTCGGCCCCGTCAGCACAATGATGTTGTGCGTTGAGGCATCCAGGAATAGATCATTGGGAACAAAGCGCTCGCTCCCGGCCGCCAGTTCTTGCAGTTCGATCACAGGATGACGGCCTTCGACAATCTCCAGATCAAGGACGTCCTCGGTCTTTTCAGCTTCGTCAAACCGCGGCCGGCAGTAGTTCCGCAGCGTTGCGATGTGCGCCAGGCAGCCGAGTACATCCACTTCAGCCAGTGCCAGGGCCGTTTGCCGGATGCGCTTGGCCTCGGCGGCAATGGCGGAACGCAATTCGGCAAACAGACGGCGCTCGATTTCGACTATCTTCTCCTGCGCGTCCAGAATCTTGGACTCATACTCTTTCAGCTCCGGAGTCGTAAAGCGCTCCGCATTCACTAGCGTCTGCTTACGCTCGTAATCGGCGGGCGAAAGGTGCAGGTTCGCCTTTGAAATCTCAATGTAGTAGCCGAAGATGGAATTGAACTTTACCTTGAGCGATCCAATCCCCGTCCGCTCCCGTTCGCGCGTCTCTACTTGCGCCAGGTATTGTTTCGAGTTGCGGCTCAGGTCGCGCAGTTCATCCAGATCTTTGTCGACGCCCGCAGCGATCACCCCGCCATCGCCTAGCGTGAGCGGAGGCTCTGGAACCAGCGTGCCGTCGATCCTCTCCCGCAAATCGGCCAGTTCGTCGATCGCTTCGTGCAATGTGCTGAGTCGCGATGCCGAGAACCCGCCGAGCACTGTTCGCACCTTGGGAATTCTTGCGAGCGATGCCGATAGGGCCAGCACGTCCCGCGGATTCGCGGTCTCCAGTGTGACCCGGCTCAGCAGACGTTCAAGATCAAGAATTCCTTCGAGCGACCGCCGCAATTCTTCGCGCCGCACCATATCTTTTAGCTGCGCCTCGACTGCATCCAGCCTGCCTTCAATCTCGTCTCGATCCAGAGACGGGCGCAGCATCCATGTGCGCAGCAAGCGCTTGCCCATCGGCGTCACGGTCGCATCGAGGCAGCGGAACAGAGTCACTCCGGCATCCGTCCCCGCAAATAGTGGTTCGATGAGCTCCAGGTTGCGCACCGTGACTGCATCGAGCACCAGGCAATTCTGTCGCTCGTAGAAGCCGATGCGGTCTACATGATCGAGCGTGCCGCGCTGCGTTGACCGGATGTAATACAGAATCGCCCCCGCCGCCGAAGCGGCCGCCCGTTTGCCCGCCAGCCCGAAGCCTTCCAGCGAGAGCACGCCGAAGTGGTTCTCCAGGAGCGGAATGGCGTGGTCGGGAGCAAAGATCCAGTCGTCTAAAGGAGTCTCCGCCCAGCCCCCGCCGGAAACCCTAGCGACGGGCGCTGTGCTGGTGGAGGGCTGGTTGCCTCTGTGGTGACGGGCCTCTAGCCCGTCCAGCGGAGCGAAGCTCCGCAGTTGCATCCCGGTGGCCTGTTCTAGCAGCGGAGCCGAAGACCCATACAGCATTTCTCTTGGCCGTAATTGTTCAAGTTCTTCTTGAATGCGGCGTCCGGCCAGTTCGCCTCCGAACTCCGTTGCCCGAAACTCGCCGGTCGAAAGATCCAACGCCGCAAAACCCACGCGATCTCCGACCGTTGCCACCGCCGCCAGAAAGTTGTTCTCCTCGGCGTTCAGCGAAGAATCCGCTGCCGTTCCCGGCGTGACCACGCGCGTCACCTCGCGCCGCACCAACGTCTTCGCCAGGCGCGGATCTTCTACCTGTTCGCAGACCGCGACCTTGAACCCGCGCCGGATCAGCTTTGAAATGTAGCCCTCGGCGGCGTGGTAAGGCACGCCACACATGGGGATGGCCACGCCCTTTTCCTTGTTGCGCGAAGTGAGCGTGATCTGCAACTCGCGCGCGGCCAGCACCGCATCGTCGAAGAAAAGCTCGTAGAAATCCCCCAGCCGGAAGAAGAGCAGAGCGTTGGGATGCTCTTTCTTGATGGCGGCATACTGCCGCATCAGCGGCGTCGAGGGCTCGGACATGGGAGAATTTGCGATTGGTAATTTGTAATTTGTAATTTCGTATTTTGCAATTCTATGCTGGAACTGCTTCCGGTGTCGGCAGGTTAAATCGCGGAAGGTTTCAAATTACAAATCACCAATTGCAAATTACAAATTCTTTTGTTCTCCTTACCCCATGGAACTCCGAAAAGATCCCATCACCCGTTCCTGGGTGATCACTGGTGACGATGTCATCGAG
The DNA here is from genome assembly GCA_050013295.1 of Terriglobales bacterium. Taxonomy (GTDB): domain Bacteria; phylum Acidobacteriota; class Terriglobia; order Terriglobales; family Acidobacteriaceae; genus Acidiflorens. The sequence continues at coordinate 2,048 of JBEKFN010000052.1, read as the reverse complement.
CCCGCTCCGCGCTCCCAAGCCTGCCGGTTTTGCGGTGCCGCAGCCCAGCCCGCGCAAGTCATTGCCAACTTGCCCGGAGTGGATGGCAGCGCATGGTCGGCGCGCTCCGTCGTCCATCCCAATGCGCTCTACCACGTCGAAGGCGAGGCGACCCGCCGCGGCGACGGCCTCTACGACCGCATGCGATCAATCGGCGCGCACGAAGTTCTACTCGAAAATCCCCGCCACGACGGCCATCTCTGGAATGCGAGCGACGTGGAGATCTCACAGTTTCTGCGTCTGGCCGCGCAGCGAATTCAGGATTTGAAGCGCGACAGCCGGCTCAAGTACATCAGCATTTTCAAGGATCACGGCGAGGGCGCCGGACAGGAATTCGAGCACCCCGCCTCCCAGCTCACCGCAACCACCTTCGTGCCGCGCCGCGTCCTCTACGAACTCCGCGCCGGACGCGACTATTTCGAAGCCAAAGAGCGCTGTGTCTTCTGCGACATTCTGGCGCAGGAGGAGCGCCAGAACCTGCGCATCGTAGAAATTCGCGGAGACTACGTGGCCTTCTGCCCCTACGCTCCGCGCGTCCCCTACGAAACCTGGATTATGCCCCGCAGCCATGAATCTTCCTTTGAACGCTCCGGTTCATCGCGCGTGGGCAGCATTACCGATCTCGCCGCGCTCCTGCGCCGCACTCTGCAGCGTATCCGCACCGTTACGGAAGTCTTCCACCTCGTGCTCCACACCTCGCCCAACAGCCAACATCCGTCGGCAACACTCGGATATTGGAAGACCCTCGATGACGACTACCACTGGCACATCGAAATTTTGCCCGTTCTTGAGGCCAAGGCAAGGTCATACACTTTCAAGGAGATTTATTATTCTCCGGTCACGTCGGAGACCGCCGTGAAGCGCCTGCGGGAGGCGAAAATCTAGAAGCAGTCGTTGGTCGTTAGTCGTTCGGGAAGGCTCAGCTTTCAGCTCTCAGTTAAGGCGCTTTTCTACTGGCGACTGAGAGCTTAGAACTGGCAGCTTTTGCATCACGCTAACGACTGACGACCAACGACTGACGACTGCCTTATGACCATCCGTCGCCTCAAAACCTACACCGGATCACAAGGCTACGTTTACCAGTACTACTTCGTCGGAAAGCGTCTCGCCGCGACCTCCAACGCCCATGTGTCTGACGCCAATGAGTACATCTTCGATGTCACCTCCGACCGCAAAGTGACCTACGCGGTCAGTGTGTTTCTGCCGCACCAGGTCGTCGCTGCCTGGGCCGAATCCCACGGACGCGCCCTCTCCGATTCCGAGCAGTACGCCGCCGTGAAGATGCGTCTGTTCCGCGCCTTCGACGAACTCGAAGAAATTCAGGCGCACGGGCGCCAACTGCAGATCGACCTGCAATCGCTGGAAGAATCGCTGGCGTCGCTGGGAGTGGAATAGGTCGGCGCAAGTCTCGCTATCGGTCTGGTTGATCACTGGACAGAACGCCTTGCCTACACCGCCATTTCACCAGTACCTTTGCTGGCCCGCCCCGTGTCTCCGTACCTCCGTGGTAGGTCCGCTGCCATGTGACCCACGTCACACACCCCTGTGATAGCACGCGTTTCCTCCCGCGCCAGCCGCCCGGCAAACTATAATCACCCAGGCGGGTTGGGGAGCTATCAAACCGGCCTGCGGAAGCACCAGGCAAAAAAGAACAAAGAATGATGACCCTGATTTGGCTGCGCGTTGCGCTCGTCTGTTACGCTGCGGGATTGCTCTATGCGCTGGTGGCGCTGACCCGCACTTCGGAGATCCTCGGCAAGATTGCGCTCCATTCTTCCTACCTCGGCATGGTGTTTCATCTCGTTTCGCTGACCGAAGCCGTCGTGCAGGCCGGCCAGTTCGCTTCGGCCTCGGTTCACAACTCGGAATCGCTGCTGGCTTTCCTTGTCATGGTCGTCTTCATGATTGCCTACATGGTGTATAAGACGACCACCCCGGGCATCGTGATTTTTCCCCTGGTTTTTCTGCTGACCTTCGTGGCCGCCACCGGTCAGCAACCGCTCGTCTTC
>JBEKFN010000051.1:0-15730 GCA_050013295.1 Terriglobales bacterium | reverse complement strand
TTTGGGAAGGGCACGACTTCAGTCGTGCCGTTAAGTCGTTGAAAATGTGTCCGCGCTTTAGCGCCCGAGGAGTGCTTCTTGCGCCCTTGACGAGTTTTTACGCAGCCTGTTCAGGCGTGGAGTAAGGCCATGCTATGAATGCGCCTTTACAGATTGCTGAAAAACTCCGAGTCGGGCGCGGATCGGGAAGGGCACGACTTTTAGTCGTGCCGTAAGTCGTTGAAAATGTGTCCGCGCTTTAGCGCCCGAGGTGAGCTTTTTGCACCCCAGACTAGTTTTTCATCAATCTGTTTAGGCGCTGGTTCTTGGCGCTGGAGTTTCACCACAAGCTGCTAGGCGGGTTCGTCTGAGCAGGCTGCGCAGCGTGGCGTCGACCCACTCCCCTGACCCGCCGCAGCTGCGACTTCCCCTCTCTGCATGTGAAACCATTTGCACTAGCCCATCCAAGGTGTCGCGCCATAACGAATAAAAAATCTGTTATCTTTGAGTTACAATCCGACTCGGTGGCATCCAATATGCATATCTAGGGTCCGGTCCTGGGGGGGTACCGTGTTTCTGGATAGGCTCCAATCCGGCTTCTTGCTGTTTCAAACACGGCAGGGATTGGTCCGCGTTGACCTTTCTCTCAGGCAGCGCATTTATCTGCTCTGGACGTTTCGCAACTTTCACCAACTCTCTGTCCCACTCCTGAACTCGCGCCAGCGCGAACTGGTCAACACCCTCTTCCGCAATAACGCGAGAGTAGTGTCGCATTCGTACAACCGATTGCTGGCGATCGGTGTGGTTGAAAATTTCGTGCCGCCCCCGGTGCGGATCGACGCTTCGCCTGCCCAGATACCAGTCCAGATACCGGTCCAGATACCAGTCCAGATAAAAGAACGGCAGGAAGAGGAGGCAGCGCCGCACGCGGAAATCGCGCCCAAGCCTAACCTGGTTCCCTCTTCTTCGCCAAGATTCGCCCAGTCTAAACTTGCGACGTCCAAGCTTGCAATGTCTAAGCTCGCGACGTCCAAGCTTGCAATGTCTAAGCTTGCGACGTCCATGCTAGCGACGTCCAGGCGTGCGACGTCCAAGCTTGCGACCTCCAGCCTTGCAATGTCCAGGCTTGCGACGACAGGCGGCGCGCTATGTCTCTGCATCATTTCCGTGGTCGCATGGCATCGCATCGAGGGAATACCAAGCTCCCAAGCCCACAATCAGCCGCGGCTTCAGCCGATCAAGATGACCGTCCCGATGGATTCTCCCCACGTCGCAAAGCCAGCAGCGGCCATTGCCGAGAGCCACGCCTTCATAGCCCCGCCGGCAGCCGCCCAGCCTCTCGCTGCCCCGAAGGCTGCCGTTGTGCCGGCATCGATTAACACTGTAATCCCAGCTCCCATCCCAACTCCGAAGCGGGCGATTCGCGTCCACGATGCGGTTTCGGCTCCGAACCTCCCACTCTCCGGCCAAGACAGCGGTATCCAAGCCTCGAGAGCGCCATTGCATTTCGCATATCCGGACTATCCGGATGCCCGCGCTCGAGGGGTAGTCGCTTTGACGGCACGGGTGGATTCTGCTGGCGCCGTACGCACCGTGAGAGTCGTCTCTGGCGACCGTGCGCTCGCCGCGGCCGCAGTCCGCGCCGTTCGCCAATGGCGCTACCGCCCCTACGTCAAGGATGGCCAGCCCGTCGCGACAGAAACCAACATCGTCATTTCATTTATCGCAGAAGACGCGATTTCCATGAGCTTCCCTCCCAACATCCGGGCCCCCCGCTAGCTTTGCATTATTCATGTGCGGAGCCAAGTTAACCGGTTCTTCTTTTCGCTTAAGCGGATTCTCTAACAGACTGCTGAAAACCAGGCTCGTATCAGGGCATCGCTTTAGCGATGCCGCAAGCTCTCGAAATCAACCGCCCCCTTGAGAGGCTGGGCATAGAAAACCGGCTCTTTCCGCAGCCTGCTATTCGAGGCCTTGAGCTTCAATGTAGTCCTGTGCCTGGCGCAGCACCTTGCGCTCGTTGCTGTAAGCAAGTTGTTTGCCCGCGTCGGCGAGGGGCACCCAGAGAGCTTGCTTGACTTCGATCCGCATGTCGGACGCGAGGTTGTCGATTTCTCCGGAAACATAGCGCATCAGGTAGAAGCTCACGATTTTGAAAACGCGCGCGCCATCGCCCCAGGTGCGGACGTAGACATACTTGTTGTCACAGAGTTTGGTGACGGGTTCGGCTACGATGCCGGTTTCTTCCTGCACTTCCCGAACCGCGGCAGCCTGCGCTTTTTCGCCCGCATCCACCAAGCCTTTGGGGAGGGTCAACCGAGCACGGCGGCGTTTGCGCAGCGTCTTTGCAGGTTTAGTGCTTTCTTTCGGCGGCTCATTTTTCTGTGGTTCAATCAGTGCGACATGCCAAACGCCTGAAATCTGTCGCAGCACGACGCCGCCAGATGAAATTTCCCGTGGCATAACCTACACCTATCGCGTAGCTCGTGTAGGAACGGCCGCCCTCGGCCGTCCAAGCCGAGCGCAGCTCAGTTGCCGCCAGTCACTGCAATGCTATCAGGGATTCCCCAGCTTCCCAGTCTCGTGCTGGATTCGCTGCCAGGCGCGTTCCACATGACGTGCCTGAGTGTGAGTTTGGCCAACGCAAAACCGAAGCGTGAGTTTTCCGTCGAGCTTAGTGTGAGTGAGGTAGAGGTCGCCGCTGCCATTCAGCCGGTCCATCAGCAGTTGATTGGCCTGATCTTGATTAGTACGACCTCCCGCGCGCAACCGGAAGCAGACGAGGTTGAGCTGGGCAGGCGCGGCAAGTTCGAAGCGTGAATCGCCGCGAACCCAGGCCGCGAATTGCTGAGCCAGGCGCACGTGCTCGCGAATGTGGTGCTGCAAGCCTTCGATCCCGTAATGCCGGATCACAAACCACAGCTTGAGCGCGCGAAACCGGCGTCCGAGCTGGATGTGCCAGTCGCGATAATCAATGACGGCGCCGGATTCCGTTGCCTGGTTGCGCAGGTACTCCGGCAGCACGGAGAGCGTTTGGATCAAGTGCTTGCGCTCGGCGACGTAGAAGACATTGCAATCGAAGTTCGTGAACATCCATTTGTGCGGGTTGAAGGTGTAGCTGTCCGCGAACTCCACGCCATCGTTGATGAAGCGGAATTCCGGGCAGAGCGCGGCCGTGCCGCTCATGGCGGAATCCACGTGCAGCCAGAGATTGTGGTCGCGGCAGACGCGGCCAATTTCGCGGACGGGGTCGATCGCGTTAGAAGATGTCGTCCCCACGGTGGCGCAGACAAAGCAGGGAATCAGGCCGGCCTTGATATCTAGCTCGACGTGGTGTGCCAGTGCTTCTGAGCGCATGGCAAAGTTCTTGTCCACTTCGATGTGGCGCAAATTGTCCGAGCCCATGCCCGCGATCTTCATTGCTTTTTCAACAGAGGAGTGCGTTTGCGTAGAGCAATAGGCGACCAGCCGTCCATCACAGCCTTTGCGATTGCTGGCGAACTTCGTAGCCAGCTCGCGGGCGGCCAGCAGGGCGCAGAGCGAGGCGCTCGACGCAGTGTCCTGAATCACCCCACCTCCTCCTGCGCTACTGGTCGAAAGAAATTTCTCCGGCAGGCCCAGCATGGGTACCAGCCAATCGAGCACATGCGTTTCAAGCTCCGTGCAAGCCGGACTGGTGGACCAGAGCATGCCTTGCACCCCGAGCCCAGAGGAGAGCAGATCGCCGAGAATGGCAGGGCCGGAGGCGTTCGCCGGAAAGTAAGCGAAGAAGTTGGGCGACTGCCAGTGCGTGATGCCCGGAAGGATGACACGCTCAATGTCGCCAAGAATCTGGTCGAAGGCTTCGCCGTGCGCAGGCGCGTTGGGTGGCAGCTTCGAACGAATTTCTCCCGGCTGCACGCGTGACAGAACCGGGAAGCTTTCAACGCGGGAATGGTAGTCGGCGATCCAGTCGACGACAGCGTGGCCCTGGCGCCGGAACTCCTCGGGAGACATGTGAAAAGGTTTGGGTTCAGACATGTGCACCAGCAATTTGTAATTTGTGATATTTGTGATTTGTAATTGGTAATTTGAAACCTGACGTTCTTAAATTACAAATTACAAATTACAAATCACCAATCACAAATGACCGTAGTACAAGCGTGTGTTGTATTCGAATTCGACCACGTTATCGGTAGCATGCGCCCGAAAAATCCGCTGGAGTTCCCGCATCATCGGCGCGTGGCTGGGATGGCCCTCGAGCGGCGCGTACGAAGAAGACAGCAGTCGTCCGGCAAGGCCTTGGTAGTCAAACTGCTGGCGCAGATCGAAGACGCGCTCGTCGGCCAGCGCCGGCGCAAAGAACTCATGGATGATGGCGGTCGTGCGTTCGTGGCGCACTTCCTTATAGTCGGTGCCGTAGGTCAGCAGAAGTTGCTCGTAGTCACGCAGGAAAGGCGTGGTTTCTGCGCGGCGCTCATTCCATATCAACACGCACCATCCCTCCGGCCGCAGAATACGGGCAAATTCCGCGCGGGCGCGAGGCAGGTCGAACCAGTGCGCTGCCTGGGCAGCGGTGACGAAGTCGACGGAAGCGGAGCCAAGCGTGGTTTCCTCGGCCGTTCCGGCAATGGACACCAGGCGGTTATAAGGTTCAAGCAGGCGGATGCCCATTTCGCGCATTTCCGTGTTAGGTTCGACAGCAAAGACGGAATTCCCGTTTTCCAAAAGAAGGCGGGTAAATATTCCTGTCCCGGACGCGATGTCGGCGACAACGTGACTCGGCCGCAGTCCGCATTCGGCGCGGAGAAGGTCCAGAACTTCAGGCGGATACCCCGGGCGATAGCGGACGTAATCCTCCACCCGATCAGAAAAGCGAGCCGTCGGCGGCTTAGGCATCGCTCCCTAGTGTAACGCGCTCCAAAGTGTAACGTGTTCCAACGGCGGCATCCTCCGCACGGTACAATCCTGGTCTACAAGCCTCGGTCTACAAGGAACTCCATGAAACTTCTCTCGGGTGCGGTTCTGTTCTTGGTGCTGATTGGTTCGAACCTGCAGGCGTTTGATCAGGCCGGCAAAAATAAAGACAAAGATAAGGATAAAGACCAGCCCGAGAGCTCTGCCATCAGCGGCTTCCGCGATGTTGCCGGCGAGCGGGAAATCGAAAAGAAGTTTATGGTTGTGCCCGATCCCAAGCTGGCGGAAGGGCACCTGCGCATTCTGACGCAAGCGCCGCACATCGCCGGATCTCCCGAGGACAAAGCGACCGCCGAGTACGTGGCGAAGAAGTTCCGCGAGGCCGGACTGGACACCGAGATTGTCGAATACAAAGTGTGGCTGAACTATCCGGCGGAAATCCGCGTGGACATGACCGAGCCGCCCGGAGTGGAGATGCATGGGCCGCAGCGCGAGCACGTCGACGACGATCCCTTTCAAGACGATCCGCGCGTCGTAACTCCTTACAATGGCATGTCGCCCTCGGGCGACGCAGAGGCCGAAGTTGTCTACGCAAACTACGGCTCGCCGGCTGACTTCGACAAGCTCAAGGAGATGAACGTCGGTGTGCGCGGCAAGATCGTGGTCGTCCGTTACGGTGAGAATTTTCGCGGCGTGAAAGCATTCGTAGCGCAGGAACGCGGTGCAGCCGGAGTCATTATTTATTCCGACCCGAAAGATGACGGCTACTATCGCGGCGACGCCTATCCGAAAGGGCCGTGGCGCCCGGCAAGCGGCGTGCAGCGCGGATCGGTCGGATTCATGTTTCAGTTTCCCGGCGACCCGACTACACCGGGAGTGGCATCCACTCCCACTCTGCCAGAGGCGAAGCGCGTGTCTCCCGGCGAATCCGACCAGTTGCCGAAGATTCCCGTGACTCCTCTTTCCTACGCCGATGCCTCGCCCATTCTCGAGCACCTCGGCGGACCGCTCTCGCCGCGCGAGTGGCAGGGAGGGCTGCCATTTACTTACCACGTTGGTCCGGGCCCCGCCAAAGTGAAGATGCACCTTAGGCAGGACTACCAATTCCGCACCATTTGGGATGTTATTGGCAAAGTTCGCGGAACCTCTTCGCCCGATGAGTGGGTGGTGGCGGGCAATCACCGCGACGCCTGGGTGTATGGAGCGGTGGATCCGAACAGCGGCACCGCCGCGATGCTGGAGGCGGTGCACGGTTTGAGTGAGCTTCTGAAGTCGGGATGGAAGCCCAAGCGCACGATTGTAATCGGAAGCTGGGATGCGGAAGAAGAAGGACTGATCGGTTCCACCGAGTGGGGCGAAGATAACTCGAAGCAACTGGTGAACGCTGACGCTTATTTCAACATGGACGTGGCCGTATCCGGCAAGAAGTTCGGAGCTTCCGGGGTGCCTAGTTTGAAAGAGTTTGTCCGCGAGATCGCCAAGTCGGTGCCTTCGCCGCAAGGCGGAACTGTGTACGACAGATGGAAGAAAACCAGCCAGCCGAATAATAACAATAGCGAGGAGAACTCCCAGCCGCAGGAAACCAGCACCTACCGCCCGCCTCCGGCGGCCATGCAGAACGATGTGCCTGTCGGCGATCTCGGCGGTGGTTCCGACTACTCCGTGTTCCTGCAGCATCTGGGTGTGCCTTCCACCGATATCAGTTCGAGCGGCGATTACGGGGTGTATCACTCCGTGTTCGATAATTTCGCCTGGTTCAAGAAATTCGGCGATCCCGACTTCCGCTATGAGCAGCAGATGGCCCGCATTTACGGTTTGGAAGTCCTGCGCATGTCCAACGCCGACGTGCTTCCCTACGATTACGAGAACTACGGAAAGGAAGTTCTGGTTTACCTCGACGCTGCCCGATCCAAGAGCAAAGAGCGCTTCGGAGACAAGGGGCCCGACTTCTCGGCAGCCCTCGAAAGCGCCCGCCAGTTGCGGGATGCAGGCGCGAAAATGCTGCAAAAACAGCGAAAAATGCCTGGAACACCGGAGCGCATGAATGCTAAACTGCGGGATGCAGAGCGGGCGCTCCTGATTCCAGAGGGGCTACCCAACCGTCCGTGGTATCACCATGCGATTTATGCCCCCGGGCAGTACACCGGGTACGCGGCCGTGGTGATTCCTGGCGTGAACGAAGCGATTGATCGTGGGGATCTTCGCCGCACTGAACAACAAATCGCAGCGCTGGCAGCCGCTCTCAACCGAACCGTTATGGCTCTGGAGTAATACCGCGAATCGCGGCTCAGAGCCCGCAGTGCATTCGCGGTTCGCATCAAGGCATCGCGGTAGCGATGCCGGGCGATGCGGTTCGTAACAGGGCATCGCGGTAGCGATGCCGGACGATCTCCGCCGTCAGATGCCCCTTTAGGGCTGCGGAGTTCCGCCCCGACCGTGCGGCAACGTAAAACGCCGAGGCGACTCGAGTTATGGCACTGGCAAGAATCATTACGCACTCTCAGGCGTGCTCGCGAGAGCTGGCGCTGGATCTGCTTGCCCGCGGCTATGCCGTCGAGATTATTTCTCCCGACTCGATCCCCAACGATATTGCCGATCTGGAATTGCGGGTCGCCACCGGCCCAGGGGATCAGCTGATCGCGAGCGTGGAAGCGCACAATGGCGAGCGTACGGCTTCGCTTGAATTTTTGCACCAGTTGAAGTCGCCGATGGCGGACTTCATTCGCAGGCCGCCAGAGCCTCGTGAATCGGCTCACTCCCCGAAAGAGCCCGTCAGCTTCCACGCCGTGCCGAACGTCGAAGCTGTGGAGTTGCCTGCGGAAGCTCCGCAACCTGCGCCCAACGCTGTTTCCCCGGCCGCCGACGTTTTGCCCGCTCCCGAACTCGATCGCGAAGAAGGCGCGCGTTTGATCTCGCCACCGGAGCCATTGCCGTCGGTGCCGGTAGAACCGCCCATCTCTTGTGCGGTAGAGGCCTCAACCATAGCCCAGCCAACTCTCGTCGAGCCACCGACGGTCCAGCCAACGACGGTCGAGGCAACGCTGGTCGAGCCGAGGGAGAAACCGCAACCGCCCGATCGTCCCACGGGATGGCGTTGGCGCGCGGCTCTAATTTTTGCCAGTGTAGTACTGCTGGCCCTGGTTCTCGGATTCGGCATGCGCCGGACCGGTAAAGCTTCTGCGCAGGGTTCCGCAGCAGCGCCGGCGGAGAAAGTCGCGGCAGCGTCAACCGATGTGGGCTTGTCGAGCGGCGCGATTCCCGAAAGAGACCCCCAAAAAGATCCGGGACAAGTCTTGGCCGTGCCAGTACCGCCGCCAGCCGCGCCCGCCATTAGATCGGAAGGAGATTCCAACCACGCGCCAGAGGAATCGCCAGTCGCGAAGGCCGGACCTGCGACCGCCTCGACTGCCAAAGCTTCGACTGCCAAACCTCCGATTGCCAAACCTTCAATTGCCAAACCTTCAATTGCCAAAGCTTCAATTGCCAAAGCTTCAATTGCCAAAGCTTCGACCGCCAAAGCTTCGACTGCCAAACCTTCGACTGCCCAAGCTGAGGCCATGACTTCACATCGGCTCGGTGCCGACTTGGTTGCGCGCGACACCGTCACTTATTTCGACGAGCGCGCGTCGAACGAAACTGCTCGGAGAGCCAAACCGGCGAAACGTTTCGCTCAGCAGCACCAGCGTTCGGGCAAGTACAACGGCGGCGTGATCGCAGCGAATACGGTTACCTACTTCGACAAAAAGCCAACCCCGAAAGCGGCAAATCGGAACTCCGGCGTCAAGCGCCCATCGGAACCGAATTAGCAATTCCAGGGCGGATTTGACTTTGGGTGGCGCAGCGATTTCATCGCTGCGATAACTGGCTTAGCCGCTGAGGCGGTATGGCGACGCGAGAAAATATTTTTTCCAAAGCCTTCTGGTGCGACGTACCCGCCCCGCCGCTGCCAGCGCCTCTCTATTCCAGATGCCGCCCGACCAGGGCGGCGCAGGACTCGATGAATTTCTGCTCTGCTGTGGTGAAGGTGTCCGCAAAGTAGCTCTCGATGCAGAGTTCCGCCACCACCCGTTTCTTCACCTCGCTTTTCTTGACCTCGCTTTTCTTGGCAAAGATCGGCACGACAATATTCGACTTCACCAGATCCGACCCAAGATAGCGCGGATCGGCCCCAACATTGTTGACCACCACGGTCTCCCCGGAAGTGGCTGCCGCTCCGCACAATCCTCGGTCGAGCGGAATACGCAGCGTAGGCGAAAAGCTGCCGACGTAGGGTCCCAGCACCAGAGCATCGAAAGCGGGGGCCTCCATCAAGTAAAAGCCAACCCAGTTGTAGCGTGTCATCTTTTCATGGAGGCGCTGAGCGATCTGCTGCATGAGAAACTTCACCCCGCGGCCGGAGCGGCCGAATGCCTCAAATTCTTGCAGCAATTCTTCATGCCTGGGCATCGTGACCGGAATCTCCCTTTTTCTTGGCTTAACAAGCAGCCCGTCATTTTACGCTCATTTCGCTGGCCCACGCCGGCTCGTTACTTTCTAGTACTGGGGGCTCCCCCCCCTACCTATTGGAATCATAGCGTTACAGGCTAAAACGCTGAAAATCTTTGAGTTTAAAGGACTTATAGTCAAAATCTTCCAGAATAAGGACTTACGAGATCCATTCGCTTCGCTCAGGATTTCGGCAGCGAGCTCCCGCTTCGCTCACGCCCGCTAAACGCCTCAACTTACGCTGTCAAAGAGCGCTGAAAATTGGTTTGGGGCAGCTTCGAGGGCCGTCTTAGTTGACGAATGCACCTCGAAACTGCCCCAACCAGACTTTATTGTCGCGTGCGATGGGTCTTAAGTCAATGGATTTCGATCACGGATGATTTGCGATGAAACAAGGCGCGCGACTCTGGGGTCTTCGTTTTCGTCATGGTCATGATAATATGACTATATCTTTGGACTTGGAGGTAGCGCTTTGAAGGAGATGGCGGCGGGAGTGTTCAAGGCTCAATGCCTGGCGATTATGGACCAGGTTCTCCAAAGCGGAGAGCCGGTGTTGATCACCAAACACGGTAAGCCGGTGGCCAAACTGGTTCCGGCGGAACAACCGGCGGACGACATTTTTGGATACATGGCGGGCAAGGTGAAGATCGTGGGCGATATCGTGGGGCCAGTGACTCCGCTAGAAGATTGGGAGAGCAAGTGATCTTTCTCGACACGCATGTTCTGATCTGGATGGCCAGCGATCCGAAGCGGCTATCGAAGAAGGCCCGCGAGGCCATACGGGAGGCGCGAGAGAAAACGGGTGTGGCCATCGCCGCAATCACCCTGTGGGAGTTGGCTTGGCTGGCCGAGAATGGCCGCATTCAGGTTACGGGCAGCGTGGAGTCGTTCGTTCGTGAAACCGCGTCGCGGGTCATGGTTGAGCCCATCACTCCGGAGATTGCCGCTTTTGCCGTCCAATTACCGTCCGGCTTTCCGAAAGATCCGGCCGATCGGCTGATCGCGGCCACGGCCATGGTGGAAGGCGCGCCGCTGGTCACGGCGGATGAGCGGATTCGCAGAGCAAAAGTAGTGCAAACTATCTGGTAGTCCCCGTCACACACCCTTTTCGCAAAGGGCGCGAATCCCTAGCGCAGCGCAGCGGATTTCGGTAAACTCTATCTTATGGCGCATGGTTCGACCAACCAGAAACAGCAGGCCCACGAACTGATCGAGCGGCTTCCGGCGACACAACTCTCCGCCGTCGTCGGCCTGCTCGAAGCCATGCTCGATCCCTTCTCCCGCGCCCTCGCTAATGCCCCAATCGACGACGAACCAGTCACGGCGGAAGAGGAAAAGGCGCTCGCAGAAGCGAGCGAATCGTCGAAGCACAACAAGGCTATTCCACACGATCAGGTTCTGGCTGAACTCGGGATCACCCAGGAAGAGATCGACCACATTCAGGAACCGAAGTGAAGCGGATCGTTTGGACCGATCCCTCCAGGATCGATGTCCGCAGCCTAAGCAAGCCCACCGCAATGCACGTTCTCTCCGCGTTGTTTCGCTTCGCGGAGTCGGTGCGGGCGATGTGAAAGCGCTCCAGGGAAGAGAAGAGCTTCGGCTGCGGATTGGGGACTACCGGCTCTTCTTCGTCTGCACCGAACCCGATACCATCGAGATTCGCCGCGTCCGTCATCGCAGCGAAGCCTACCGGTGAGCGGCGAATCTCCCAAAGAGGCGCCGGACTTCTTCTGCTGGGCAGCCCGGTCACGGGCGAAGGGGTCCAGGTGGAGTTTTTGCCGCGGCTGGAGATGGAAAACTATCTCCTATGTACCGGAAGCCATCTGTCCGGCTGTCCGTGAGGAGCTCGAGTTGGCGGGTGAGCCGCGACAGATCGAAGCGGGTGAGATCAAGCAGGCACTGGATCTGCTGCTCCAGAGCGAAAAGACGAGAAACTTTTTCCCCAAGGTAAACTCGGCGGTCGACCGGCGGGATCGCTCGGCCTGGCCCGACTGTATGAGGGTTTGGGCCTCCAATACAACAAGCGGCGAAGCGGTACTCTAATCGCGAAACATATCACCGCAAGAATTCAGCCAGCGGTTTCGGAGTTGACAAAGCTTGTGAAGCCAGTTTTCTCGTGAACTGCTATGCGAGCGCAGGCGGGCTTTGCCCGCCTGGACGGCCGAGGGCGGCCGTCCCTACGTGAGCTTACTTGATCGTAACCAGCTTCTCCACTAGCTCCGAGTAGTCCTTCTTCTCCAGTCCGTGTACCTGCTTGTTGTACTCGTCCACTTTGCTCGAGTAGTTCATGGAGCAGAACTTAGGCCCGCACATGGAGCAGAAGGCTGCCGTCTTGTATCCCTCTTCGGGCAGAGTTTCGTCGTGCATGGAGCGCGCCGTCTCGGGATCGAGTGAAAGTTCGAACTGTTTTTCCCAATCGAATTTGTAGCGGGCATAGCTTAGGGCGTCGTCGCGGTCGCGGACTCCGGGACGCTGGCGGGCCACGTCGGCGGCGTGGGCGGCGATCTTGTAGGCGATGATTCCGTCTTTCACATCTTTTTCATTGGGTAGGCCGAGATGTTCTTTGGGCGTGACGTAGCAGAGCATGGACGCGCCGTACCATCCAATCATGGCCGCTCCAATGGCGGAGGTGATGTGGTCGTAGCCTGGAGCTATGTCGGTGACTAGCGGGCCCAGCGTGTAGAACGGCGCTTCGTCGCACCACTCATTTTCTTTTTCCACCTGCTCCTTGATCTTGTGCATCGGAACGTGGCCGGGGCCTTCGATCATGACCTGCACGTCGTGCTTCCAGGCGATGCGGGTCAGTTCGCCCAGGGTTTTTAGTTCGGCGAACTGCGCTTCGTCGCTGGCGTCGGCTAGGCAGCCGGGACGCAGGCCGTCTCCTAGCGAGAAGCTTACGTCGTACTTCGCGAAAATCTTGCAGATGTCTTCGAAGCATTCGTAGAGGAAGTTCTGCTTGTGGTGGTGAGTCATCCATTGGGCAAGAATCGCGCCGCCGCGGCTTACGATACCGGTGATGCGCTTCGAAACCATGGGCACGTACCCAATGAGCACGCCGGCGTGGATGGTCATGTAATCCACTCCCTGCTGCGCCTGCTCTTCGATCACCTCGAGCATGACGCTCGCGGTTAGATCTTCGACGCGCTTGACGCGCGAGATCGCTTCGTAAATCGGAACCGTGCCGATGGGGACGGGTGAATGGCGGATGATGGCTTCGCGAATGGTATGGATATCGCCGCCGGTCGAGAGGTCCATCACCGTGTCGGCGCCATAGTGAACGGCGGTGTGCAGCTTTTTGAGCTCTTCTTCCACGTTCGACGTGACGGCCGAATTGCCGATGTTGGCGTTGATCTTGCACAACGACGCTATGCCGATCGCCATCGGCTCCAGTTCGGGATGGTTGATGTTCGCGGGGATGATCATGCGTCCGCGAGCGACTTCATCGCGCACCAGTTCGGGCGCGATCTTCTCGCGGTGAGCGATGTATTGCATCTCGTCGGTGATCACGCCCTGGCGCGCGTAATGCATCTGCGAAAAGTTGCCGTCTTTGTTTTGGGCGTTTTCGGCCTTCCGCTTCGCCAGCCATTCTGCCCGCGGTTTCAGAACCGCATCCAAACCATCGCCGTTAGAGCCGCTTGTCGAACCACCATTTCCTGCGGACATTTTTCTGTACCATCCTTTGCGGAATGTAGTGTTGAAATTATACGCCGCATCGGGGACGCGGCCATCTTTCAGGAAGGCCAAATGGAGTTGCGCCGCCGGGGGGAAATGAATTTTCGCGCGAGGAAAGTGAATCGAACTATACTTCCGTTATAACGACAATTGCGGAGTATCGTGAAACGGCGGTGTCCCGCCAGGAGGAAATATGCTGAAGCGGCTGATGGCGACGAGCGGCGATGTGAGCTTTACCATCTTGCGGCTGGTTCTGGGAGTGGTGTTCTTTGCGCACGGCGCGCAAAAAATGCTGGGCTGGTTTGGAGGCTTTGGCTTTCACGCCACCATGGGATCCTTTGCCCACACGGGAATGCCAGCTCCCGTCGCATTGCTGGTTATCTGCACCGAATTCTTTGGCGGGCTGGGGCTGATTGTCGGATTGCTGACGCGCATCGCGTCTCTCGGAATCGCCGGCCTGATGATCGGGGCAATCTTCATGGTTCATCTGGCGAACGGCTTCTTCATGAACTGGATGGGCAACCAGAAGGGCGAAGGATTCGAATATCATCTGCTGGTGATTGCCATGGCTGCGGCACTGTTGCTGCGAGGGGCGGGCGCGTTCTCGCTGGACCGGGCGCTCTCGAAGTAGGTCGCGGAGGTGCGCTCACGCGTCCGCGGATGCATCGCCGATCAGCCCCTCGCACCACTCCTCCGCCTCGCGCTCGCGCTCTGCATCTTTTGCCATCGCGGAATATCCCTCGGTCATTCCTTCCGGGGTCCAAGCTTTAGCTGGGCCGAGATATGTCATAACCACCTCGCAAGATAACTAGCGATATGTAATCGCAGTCCTAATTCCTCAGCGTCTTACCAGTCTTCAGCGTGAACTGAATCCTCTCCTGCGTCTTCTTTTCGCCACACATAGACTTGAAGGCCTCGCGCTCCAGGTCGAGCAGGTACTGTTCGCTGACCGGCGTGCCGGGCGTGATATTCCCGCCGCAGAGTACTTCGGCGATTTTCGTGGCTAACTTCAGCTCGTGATCGCTGATGTACTCGCTCTGCCGCATGAGGTGCACGCCCAGTTTGAGAGTGGCGAGGATGTTTTCGCCGGGCGCGGGGATGTTCGTGCGCATCACTGGAGGCTCGTAACCGGCGCGCACCAATTCCAGGGCGCGCGCTTTGGCGTCGGAGAGAACGCGCTCGCGGTTCATGGTGATGCAATCGGAACTCGACAGGAACCCTAGTCCGCGGGCTTCCTCCGCCGAGGTGGAGACTTTCGCGGTGGCGATGGTTTCGAACGCTTTCTTCATCGCCTCCAACAGTTCCACCGATTCGCGGCCATCGGGACGAATGGAGGCGGCGCTATCCACCGCACGCAGCAGCATTTCCTTGCAGCCCCCGCCTCCGGGAAGCAGGCCAACGCCGACCTCGACCAGTCCCATGTAGAGTTCGGCGTGCGGTTGGCGAGCGTGGGCGTGGAGCGAGATTTCGCAACCGCCGCCGAGCGCCATTCCGAAAGGCGCCGCCACCACCGGCTTGGGTGAAAACTTGATGGCCTGCGTCATGCCCTGAAACTGACGGATGGCGAGGTCAACGTCGTCCCACTCTTCCTCCTGGATCGACATGAGCAGCAGCATTACGTTGGCGCCGACGGAGAAATTCGGCGCGTCGTTGGTGATGACGAAGGCGTCGAAGCCATCGCCCGGTCCGCCCGGCTTCAGGGTCTGGAGGATTAGCGAGATAATGTCGGCGCCGAGGGCGTTCATTTTCGAGTGGAACTGGATGCAGGCCACACCATCGCCCAAGTCGACCAGCGAGGCGCCGGAATTTTTCTTGACCACGTAGTTGGACTTCTTTGCCACCTCAACCGACCAGACTCCCGCCGGTGCTTCGACCGGCTTGAAACTCCCGTGGTCCAGATCGAAGTAGGCTCGGCCTGATGGCGTCTTAGGATCGTCCTCGTACCAGGACTTTGCGTCGGAGGCGAGCAGTTTTTCTACGTTGGCCGCGACCGGACGCCCCTCTTTTTTCATGCGCGCGACGGTCGCTTCCACGCCCGCCGCGTCCCATAGTTCGAAGGGGCCGAACTCCCAGTTGAAGCCCAGGTGCAGGGCGCGGTCGATCTCTACAACTGAGTCGGAAATCTCGGGAATGCGATTGGCGGAATACGTCCACAAGTCGGACAGCGCCGACCAAAGAAAAGCGCCTGCCTTATCGCCCTTCTGCGCTCCGCCGCCCTCGAGACCGAGCAGCATCCGAATTCGCGCTCCCGTCTCTTCGACGTTTTTCGCCATTTCGAGTGCCGCGAATTTCGGCTTATGCCGCGGATGATATTCCAGCGTCTTCCAGTCGAGCGCCATGCGCTCGTCTTCTTTGTCTTTGCCGTGCCCGCTTTTGACCTTCTTGTAGAAGCCGCCCTTGGTCTTGTCGCCCAGCCACTTGCGTTCCAGCATCTGACGAAAGAAAGCGGGAATCTGCAATTCGCTGCGCTCGTCGTGCACGTTCTGCGTCATGTTCGTAACCACATGTCCGAGGACGTCGAGCCCCACCAGATCGATCGTCCGGAACGTGGCCGAGTGCGGCCAGCCCACCGCTTGGCCGGTGAGCGCGTCGATCTCTTCGATGCTCAGGTCCATCTCATGCATCAGACGCATCACGTTGAGCACGGAAAATGTGCCGATGCGATTGGCGATGAAGTTGGGAGTATCTTTTGCCAGCA
>JBEKFN010000050.1:0-15929 GCA_050013295.1 Terriglobales bacterium | reverse complement strand
AGCGTCGCGAAATTGTCGTGGGCTGGAGGAGGCCACCCGTCCGCACATTTGCGGGCCCCGACGCACAATCAGATTCGGGACGTGCTCAGGCCTCTCCGGTGGAGTTGAGGTTTTCATCTTCTAATGGCTGATCCGCCGGTTCCAGACCCAGTTTTCGAATCTTTTCATAAAGCAGGCGCCGGTGAACGCCGAGTCGGCGCGCGGCTTCTGCTTTGTTGCCGTCGCTTTGCTTCAGAGCTTGAGAAATCCTAAACTTCTCCCACTCTGCTACCGAATCGTGCAGAGGAAGTTTTGCTAGGGCTTCCATCCACTGTCCGTTTGTTTGAATGGACTGTTGCTCGAATTGCAAATGCTCGGCTAAGATCACACGTCCGTTGGCCTGCAACAGAGCCCGTTCGACAATATGCTCAAGCTCGCGCACGTTTCCAGGGTACGAATACTGTTGCAGCGCGATCAGCGCTTCTTCTGAAAACCCCGCAGCGGGAACCCTGTTCTTGTCGGCATAAACTTCACGGAAGTGTTCCGCCAGAGGAACCACGTCCGAACGCCGCTCGCGAAGGGGTGGCAGGGAAATCGTAAAAGCGTTAAGACGATAGTAAAGATCCTTGCGAAACTCGCCAGCTTTAATCAGTTCACCAAGATCACCGTTCGTAGCGGCGATCGCACGAAAGTCGGAGTGAATCGTGTTATTGCCGCCCACTCGCGCGAAAGTTTGTTCCTGCAGGACACGTAAGAGTTTAGGTTGCAGGCTGACGGGTAATTCACCGATTTCATCCAAAAAGATCGTGCCCTTGTCGGCAACTTCGAACTTCCCCACCTTCCGCGCGATTGCACCGGTGAACGCACCGCGCTCATGACCAAAAAGCTCTGACTCCAGGAGTTCGTCGGGAAGAGCGGCGCAGTTGACCGTGACGATCGGTCCATTTGCGCGCGAACTATTCTGATGGATCGCTCGGGCAACGAGTTCCTTTCCTGTACCCGATTCTCCTCGAATTAGAACAGTCGTATCGCTGGCGGCCACTCGACCGATATCCTTAAAAACGCCTAGCATTGCACGCGACGCACCGACAATTTCGCCCTGCTCCCTTCGGGGACTCTTCAGGAGTCTCTGGCGAAGCTCCTCGACTTCCTTTTGCAGACCGATATGCTGTAAGGCGCGTTTCGCAGTCGTACAGATTTCGTCGAGGTCGAAGGGTTTGGAGATGAAATCATAAGCGCCAAGTTGAATGGCTTTGATGGCGTTTCCACTGGTTCCGTATGCCGTCATAATAATGACCGGAGGTTTTCGAATCTCCTCCTGCTGCTGCAGCGCCTGTAGAAGTTCTTCTCCTCCGCCGGTGGGCATTTTCCAGTCGCAAAACACGAGGTCGGGTTCTTTCTCACGAAGCATGGCCAGAGCATTCACAGAATCATCGGCTTCCAGGATCTCGTAGCCGCGCGAGGCGAGGATTTCGGCCAGGGTGACTCGAAGGTTTCGCTCGTCGTCAACAATCAGGATTCTGGCTTTCATACGTTTTCGATCTCTATCGTCTCGACACCTGAGCCTGGAGTGACGGGACCGGCCGCAGGCAAGCGCACGGTAACAATCGTTCCTTTGACGGGTGAAGACGTGATTTCGGTTGTTCCGTCGTGAGCTTGGACGATTTCGTAAGCAATGGACAGTCCCAGCCCAATCCCCTTCGGCCGAGTTGTGAAAAAGGGATCGAATAACTTGTCGCGAATTTCTTCTGGAATGCCATGACCGTCGTCGCGACATTCGACTGTGACATAGCCGTGTTGATCAAGAACCCTGAGTTCGACCGTCCCCACCGGCCCCAGCGCGTCAATCGCGTTCGAGAGGATGTTGTCGAATACCTGATAAAGCTTGGAACGATCCCCCCGAATGATTACTGACGCGCCAGTGGCATCAAAGAGGAATCGTATCGTCTCGCTTCGAACCAGCGTCGCTTTCGCCTCGACACAATCTCGTAGAAGTAACACCAGATCAAATGGCTCGACCTGCAAATTCAGAGGCCGGGAGAAGTAAAGAAGACGTTCGACGATTCCATTCAGGCGATCAATTTCCTCCAGTACCATCGAACAACTCTGTTGCACTGCGCTGTCCGAAACGGTGCGTTGGTTCATTTGGGTCCGCAAGCGGATGGTCGCCAGAGGGTTTCGAAGTTCGTGGGCAACGCCGGCAGCGACTTGTCCGAGGGCCGCGAGGCGTTCTTTGTGGCGGAGTTGCTCACGAAGATCCCGCTCCTGCTCGATCTTCTGGCGCAGCGACTCGGCAAGCTGATTCACTCCTTGATAGATGCGCGCGAGTTCAGCGAGACCCGAAAAGGGTTTCGCTGACGAACCGAAATCCCGATCCAATTCGTGCAATCGTTCTTCGATCTGACTGACACCCGATCCCAAATCACGGGCTACCAGAAAAGCCAGAAGCACACAAACCAGAGACAGCGCGACAAAGGTAGCAGCGCCAAGGCTTAGCGTCCAATCCTGCTGCGAACGCAAGTTAGGCAGCCGCTTCATCACCCACGCGCTGCCGAGGGGATTGCCCTTTACGACAATAGGAGCCGCCTCAAAAACGATTACGGCGCGCGTTCCCCTATATATGTAGGAAACCTCCTGATTCTGGCTGGCAGCGCGGCGGGCCACATCCTCAATCATGGGCCGTTCGATCGGGGGAATGTCCCTTTTCACGCCAGGGCCTTCGTGCGTCGGGTACGCATACCCTAGAAGCCTATCCGACACCTCCGAGTAAAATCCCCCTTCGGTACCCTGTTCATTCTTGAGCACCACGGTCGTCATCAAGGAAAGTACATCGTCTGAACCTGAGGCATCAGGATTCTCAAGAGGGGGGAACTCCTGATGCTGCGTCTGAAAGTCCTCGTGACTGCTGTAATCGCGAGCTATCGTAACGGCTAGAGCTGAGAGGTGCCGTTGGGTATCCCCAGTGACGGCGCTTTGCCTGTTTTGCAATATCAAGACAAACGCGAACCCGCAGCCGATCAATAAGGCAATTACTAACGACGCGAGGATTGCCACGCGCGTTCGTACGCTGCCCAGCCACCAAATTCGTTGTGTCTGCCAATTCGTCATTCGAAACTGGGCTAGCCGTACCCCGATCTGGAGGCTCGCCGCAGCAGTTAGATGCCGGAAGACGATTCACGAGGTCGAAAGGAATCGGCCGCGGCCCGCATCCTCAGCCCACAGGTACATTCTCATGCCGGTCCAGATCGTTTGCAATGCGAAGACACTCCTCTCGCGAAATCTCGCCCTTCGCGTAACGCTCCCGGAGAATCTCGAAGGCCTGAGACCG
This sequence comes from Terriglobales bacterium, assembly GCA_050013295.1. Taxonomy (GTDB): domain Bacteria; phylum Acidobacteriota; class Terriglobia; order Terriglobales; family Acidobacteriaceae; genus Acidiflorens. Next base: position 12,622 of record JBEKFN010000050.1, on the reverse strand, counting down.
CCTTTTGTCGTATGTCTGGAAGAAAGCAGCAAACTTGGAGCGGCTGAGCCACGCTCCAGCGGCGACGATAATAGCGAAAAGAGCAATCCACTCAAATCCCGGACCTAAACCCGGCAAAGGCGGCCCCGGAGCGAGAAGACCGGGACCGCAGTTCGCGACCGTCAGCGTTAACAACAAGATTGTCACGTAGGTCAAAGTGCGTCTCATATGTACTCCCGCGGTTTCCTACCAACAAGGAACGCAATTCTTTACGGACTATTTCCTCCGGGGCCCGGCGGTGGAGGTGGCGCGGTTCCGTTATCCGCGTCAGGAGGAGGAGGCGGCGGCGCTCCAGGTCCACCCGGCGGTGGAGGTGGCGGCCCGGGTCTGCCCGCGGGGCCGGCGGGCATTATACCGGAGGCGATGAGATAGCGATTCTGAAGGTGGTCTGCAGCGTGTGCGATCGCATCGGATGCACGAGCAGCAGCGGACGCTTCACGCGGACTTTGCGCCAGCCAGGCCTGTGCTCGCTGTTGGAGCTGCTGGCTCAGAGTCAACAGATCGCGCACGCGGCGTGTGGTTTCAGCGGGTACAACGTTCGAGTAACTACCTGCGCTCTGCACTTGCAAGATCGTGCCCCCAGCGCGGGCGATTTCGTCATTAGCACGAAAGGCATCTTCGGCTATACCCGGCTGGCTTGGCGGTGCAGTAATTCCAGCTGCATTTCCAGAACCGATGCTACTCATAGCCATCGTCTCTGCCGCGTGAGCCATATCATCGGCCGCAGCCGCCAGTTCGCGGGCTCCGATGTAATCGAATGCTTGATACCGGCTCAGACCTTCCTGGTAAAAGGCTTTGCCGTCTGCAATGAGACGATTGAGCGAGATGCCGCTGCCGGTTCCTTTCGCTGCTTCCACCAGCGCGGTTGAGCGGTTGAGTCCGTCATAAGCACGCTGCATGGCATCTTGCACGTCAAGTTGAGCGTCTTGAGCAGTCATACCGGGCCCACGCGGACCCTTGCCTCTCGGACCAGGTTGTGCGAATCCGGTCGCGCATCCGGTCATGACAACGAACATCATCAGTTGTGCTAGTCGTAGTTTCACGATGAACTCCTTGCGTTCCGTAATTGATATTTGCTTGTCTTTCTTAAAGCACGGGGCTTGCCAGAACTAGAAATCATCGGATGCCGGGCAGAATCAACTGTTTGCGCATGCGGCTCTCCCTCTTTTCTCGTGAGAGTGACCCCAAAGCGAACGTCTCAGTGAGCGGAAGACGCACACCAACATACTCTGTTGATCAATACGAAGTTTGACCGACGGTTGGTCTCGGCTATGGGGAAAGGGAGGGAATTGCAGGCGGAATGCAGCAGGTTAGAACTTCGGGGACGCATTAACATCAGCACGATGCTAATGCCGACGATGAGCGACAGGAGAATGTGAGCAAACACGGGCGAGATCATCTGCCTGTTTCTCCCGCTCTTGTTCGATCCGAGATAAGGGCCCATGAAGTCGGTTTGATTTCGGGACCGGCGGTTATGTTGAGAGCGGCATCACACAGGGTTTCAGGGATGGCGAACCACAGCACCGCGAAGGCGAGCGAGGCGATTCCCGCTAAGCCGAGAAATGACGCCCGGTAACCTAGATGCTGGATCAGTACCCCCCCGATTGTTGTACTCAGAGCTGCGCCGACGCCAACCATTGTCGCAAGTGATCCGGCAGCTACATTGAAGCGCCCCGTACCCTGAGTTCTGTCTTTGACAACCAGGATCGAGACGATACCGAATATGGCATTCGCGACTCCATCGAGTGTCTGAATCGCAATCAGCGCTCCGACAGCGTGCGTAAGAGTGTAAAGAACTCCGCGGATAGGGAGGACTCCGAAGCCTAGAAGCAGGAGCGGTTTTCTACCTTTCGCGGCGGCTCGCCTTCCAATCCAGGCCGCGGAGATCGCGATCACGAGCTGCGTCACGATAATGCACGCGGACATAAACGGAGCCGCCGCCTTCAGATTGTCCTTCGACAGCATCTCGCCCAGTTCCGGCAACATCGCGGCGTTTGCCAAGTGAAAAAGAAAGGCCGTCGCCAAGAAATAAATGAGAATGCGGTCCTTGAGAAGAGCAGACCATCCCTCTGCCGTAATCTTGCCTTGTTTTTGGATTGCACCGCGGGCCCGTGCATAATCGATCTGTCTGGCATCTATGAAAAAGAGAGAGACGACAGCAGGGATGGCGAGCAATGCAGCAACTGCGAATATCGCCCGGTAGCCAAATTGGTAGCTGACATAGGCGACGAGCAGCGCGGTAAAGACATTTCCGGCAGCATTGAACGCTTGATTCTTCCCGAACTGTTTGTCAAACGCTGTGGCGCCAACAATTCCGAGTGTGATCGCCGCGACGGTGGGCCCAAGAAACGGTCCTGAACTGCCGATAAGGAACTGCGCGGAATAGGCCCGCAAGGGGCTCAGATGGCCCATGAGGAGGAATGCTCCAGCAACCAAGAAACCGAGGTTTACCGCAAGCAAGGTTCGTTTGCGATGCACTGCATCGATCACAGCTCCCGCCGGAGTTTGCATTGCAACCCCCGACGAGGCCGCCGAACGTCAGTACATAACCAACACTGCCTGGATTCCATCCACTCGAAGCAAGATAGGCAGCCAAGAAGGGACCGAGACCCGTCTGCACGTCTGCGAGGAAGAAGTTCAGCCATTCCAGTGACCGCAGACTCCGCTGTTTCCCTCCGATCACATTGCTCACAGAGTTCCTTTCGTCGTCCCTTGGTTGTCTAGCGTTAATTCTTCTTCGGTGCCAGCCCAAACATCGATAGAACCCATGGATCAATCTATCGTCTCTTAATCGTGCGTCGAGCTCAATCGGTAAAGCACGACCATCGCCATTTGCAAACAGCAGATGTTGAAACAAATCTCACCGACACGCTGTTACCAATGCGCACAACTTCTGTTCGCTTTACGCCCGAATGGGCATTGGCGATGGGACTTGGCGGCATGTGAATGGCTGCGCCAATCCTATGCTAAAGAGTACGTCGATCAGGTGGAGCGCCAAGACATCTTGAATTTCATGACGGACTGCTACAAACAGGGATTGGGCAGTCGCACGGTATATGACAAGCTAGTCGTCGTTCTCCAACTCTTCAAACGACATGGAAAGACGAAACTGATTGAGTCGAACGATTGGCCTGATTACGTCGACACAATCCGTCCAATTTACGAAGCGGACGAGATCGTCAGCATGCTCGGACACGCGGATCGAGATGAAAGTAGCGAGAGTCCGACCGCCTTTCTTGTACACCACGGTGCAATCGCGCGCATGCAAGGCCAACGAACTTCGAAAACCTTCCTCACTTCAGCAGCACATACTGTCCGCCGTCCGTGGAGGCGATCACCAAATTCATCAGGATGAACATCAGGTCGTAGTGCCAGCCGTAGGTTTTCTCTCCCCAGAATCCGGTGTGCCAGGAGAAGATTTTCTTCTCGATCGCTCCCAGCATGAGGACGATCAGTCCGAAAGCGGCGAGTTGTGTGAGTACGCCAAAGGCGACTCCCAGGCCGCCAGCGACCTCGGCGATCCCGAGAAGAATCGTGAAGCCCTTCGACATCTCGATGCTCTTTGAGCGCGCCTCCGGATCCTTTAGATGGCTGTAGCCGCTGGTGATGAAAGCGAGGCCCACCATAAGTCGAAGCAGGAGCAGGCCGAGGTCGGTGAAGCGGGCGAGTTGCGGGAACATCGCGAAGATTCTCCTGAGATTTAGTTGCCACCTCACACCTGATCTGAGTTTGCTAAAATGCGCAAGCCGCATCGTTGACGTTTATTTTTTCTTTTCGGCGGCAGTTCTTACCGCCGGCTCGGCGGGCTTGTCTGCTGGGAAATTCGCGCTCAGGTAGTCGACAAACCTATCCTGATCGGCGGGGTCAACGAGTGCGCCCCACTTGACCATTTTGTCGACTTCCTTGGCCCACACTACTTTGCTGAGACGCTGCTGCAGAATGATGCGCGACTCGTGACACTCCATGCATGCCGTGGTCACTTTGGCTTGTGCCGCGCCTGCGGGAAGGCTGGGCGACTGCGCCGCAGAGACTGATCCACAGAATACCGCAACCGCGAGACTCAATCCCCTATGCTTGAACATGGATTTTCACCCGATCGATGGCGTTGTAGAGATAGCCGCTGGGATTCCAGACCGCCGTTTGCGGCTGGGTGCGACCCTGACTGTCGGTCGCGCGAGACATCACAACGTATTCGCCCGCTCGATTTGGTTTCCAGTTATAGCTCCACAAACGCCAGGCGTAGTGTGCCTGATCGTTGCCGAGCTGGGCCTGTTGCCAGGCTGCGCCGGAATCGGTCGAGATGTCGACGCGGGCGATATCCGCTTCTCCGGCCCAGGCTGCGCCATGAATCTGGATTCCATGCTTCTTGAGCGTCGCGCCATCGCTCGGACTGGCAATCAGCGATTTCACTGCGAGCGCAGTTAAGGGATACGTCGCATCTGGATTGACGGACTCTCCTGGCTTCACCGGTTCGTTCGGCATGCGGTAGGCGGGTTTCATGAAGTTGCCGTCGAATTCCTTGTCGAGCACCTTGATTTCGGTAAGCCATTTGCACGAAGCCGCACCGACCCAGCCCGGTACCAGGGCGCGGGCCGGAAATCCATGATGCTTGGTCAGCGCGGCCCCGTTCATTTGCGTCGCCACCAGCGTGTCTGCGTCCATTGCTTTTTCAATGGGAATGCTGCGGATGAACGGCGGCACTTTTCCGGGGACTTCGTCGAGGCCATGGAACATTACATGTTTGCCAGTTGGCTTCAGTCCTGTCCGCTGCAACAAATCCTTTAGACGCGGACCCGCGAATCGGCCGGTGCCCACTGCTCCTTTTTGCCATTGAACCCCAGGGACGTGCGGTTGGTAGAGCCCTCTGCCATTGCCCGCACATTCGAGAGTATTGGTAACGGTGTGCGATTCGATTTTGCGCAGATCCGCCAGGCTTAGGGTGAGTGGGTTTTCCACTTCCCCTCCAATGCTGAGTCGCCAGTCGCCCGCATCCAGCGTGCTGGGCTCGTGCATGTGATTGCGGACGAAGAAATGCAGCACGGGTGTGATCCAGGAGTTGGCATACTCCGGGGGCATTTCCAGGTCGAGAAAACGGTAGGACCTCAGGATCATTCCGTCTTTGCCCGGCACTGCCACGCTGTCGTCCGCGGCCCATGCGAGCCATGGAGAGATTGCCCCTGCGGCGACAATCGCTCCTGAAGCTCCCTTGAGAAAATCGCGGCGTAAAATCATTTTTCCTCCGCTCTGAGATGAGTACTGTAGGAGTTTTGCCATACCGCCACCACCAATCTTGCGCAGAACGCGGTAACGAGAAACCGTCTGCCTCACAGGTTGGGACGGCGTGGCCTTGCTGCGAATGTTAAGGCGAACATTGCAAACGGTCAACCAAACCAAGGGTATCCCGTTACGTTCTCCTCAGCAACCGCGCGGGATGCATAGGAATCGCATCGGCGCGCGCTACTGATTATGAGCGAGTCACGGTCTATTCGAAAACTGACCCGTCACCGAAAACCGGGAACTGACAGCTGATTGCTGACAGGCTGCGAACTAATTCCACCGCGCCTTCGACGCTCGCCGCAGTCCAGGCAGAATCGCCTCGAGATAGCCGACGACCGCCTCCAGACGCTTTGCTTCCGACAGCGTTGCGAGCAGGCTTTGTTTGAAGTCGAGGTCGAGCGGAAGCGATCCTGCAAGTAAGAAGGAAAGATTGCCGGCATGTTCGTCGGGGCCGGAGGGCTCGGCCCCGGCCAGTTTCGCGATCTCGGCGTGCAAGCGCACTGCCTGCGTCACCATCTCGGCGGCCGGCTTGCCGTGTTCGCCTCCGTCTTCATCTTCATCCTGCACCATCGCAATCTCGGCCTGCAAAAACGATCGATCTTCGTTCACCTCGATCACCTCAAAGCGCTCGACCCCGCGCGTCAGAATATCCATGCGCCCATCGTCATATTTCTTGGTGACTGACATGATCTCGGCGGTACAGCCGATATCGGCGACCCCATCGGAAGACGCCCGCACCACCCCGAAGGGCTTTTTCTGTTCCAGGCATTCCGCGATCATCTCCTTGTATCGCGGTTCAAAAATGTGCAGCGGCAGAGGAACGCCCGGGAGCAGCACCAATTCGAGCGGAAAGATGGGCAGGAGCGAACTCAAGGGTCCTCCAGTGAAAACGATTTTACGCCATTAGAAGTCACGCAGGCCCGGACGCATTCGTCCGGGCAAGGCAAGCGCAGCGAGCCGTTGACATGGCGAACAACTATGGAGACAACGGAGACTCCAAGGGCCGGACGAATGCCCCGACGTGTGCATTGACTTGCCGCCCTCCACGCGATACAAGGGTCGCCATGGAGATGGAAGGAAAAGTCGTAGTGGTGACCGGAGCTTCCATGGGAATCGGTGAGGCTATCGCCAAGGTTTTTGCCGACGAAGGCGCCAGCGTAGTGCTGCTGTCGCGCGATGCCAATCGCGCCGAGGCCGCCCGCCACCGGGTCGGCCACACCGACCGCACGCTGGCCCTGGCTTGCGATGTTCGCAAGCGAGAAGATATCGAACGCGCCCTTGCCCTCACCCTGCATCACTTTGATCGCGTCGATGTATGGGTGAATAACGCGGGCGTGGGCATCCGCGACTCGGTTGCCGACATGGAGACTTCCGCCGTGCGCGAATTGTTCGAAACCAATTTCTTCGGCGCCATCGCCTGCATGCAGGCGGTGCTGCCCGCCATGCGCGAAGAAGGCGGCGGAACCATCATCAACATCTCAAGCGTTGCCGGACACATTCCAGTGCCGTTTATGACTTTGTACTGTGCCAGCAAGTTCGCCGTGAACGCTCTCGGCAAAGGCGCCCGGCTGGAGTTGAAACGCGACCACATCAACCTGCTGACCGTCTGTCCCGGCTACGTAGGCACCGATTTCGGCGAGCACATGGTGGCCAACCGTCAGGCCAGCGTCCGTCCGCAATCCGTGCGCGGAATCACGGCGGAACGAGTGGCGCAAGCGGCCTATCGCGGATATCGCCAAAGAAAGCGCGAGGTCGTCGTGCCCTGGACCATGATTCCCGTCATAAAGCTCTACCAGTTATTTCCCGGATTGGTCGAGTGGGGAATGGCCAAGGCCATGAAGAGTTCCATGAAAGGTGCACCGGTTGATCGTTAGTACTGTCGATGCTCGCCGGTGGAGAGCCGGGCGTCCCGCCCGTCCCCCGCGCGAGACGCCCGTCCCTCCACCGGTGCACTACTTAGAAAGTAAAGAAAAGTAAATCCTGCTAACCTTCAGACCTCATCCGCATCGAACCAAGTAGGCAGAACTGCAGTCTTCCACCCCCTCCCAAGGGCCGTTTGCACGGCGGCTCGGGGGGTGGAGGCTGCCGTTACCTTCTCTGTGCTCCCTTTTCGTTAGAATAGGGTTTATGAGATTCTTGTCCCGCCCTGCTTTCCTGTCCGCACTGTTCAGCGTCCTGTTGCCTCTCCTCATGTTGTCCCCGGTGGCCCGCGCGCAAGAAGGCCCGCTCGACAAATCCGCGCCCCAGGGGACCACCGTCGAGGAAATCATCAAGCGCTTTGCCGCCAAGGAAAAGGAGTTCAAGGAGGCGCGCGATCAATACACCTACCGCCAGGACGTCAAAGTCATGACCCTAGACGGCGACACCCCAGACGGCGCCTACCAGCAAGTGTTCGACGTGACCTTCGACGACAAGGGACGCAAGACCAAGAACGTAGTCTTCGCGCCGCAGCCCACGCTGCAACGCATCATGATGACCGAGGAAGACTTCGACGACATCGAGAACCGTCTCCCCTTCGTGCTGACCTCGGATGAAGTCGGGGAATACGACATCCTGTACGTAGGCCAGCAAAAGCAAGACGAACTGAACACCTACGTCTTCGATATTGCCCCCAAGCAGATCGTCGGCAAGAAGCGCTATTTCCAGGGACGAATCTGGGTGGACAACCACGATTTTCAGATCGTGGAAACTTATGGCAAGACCGTACCCGACATCCGCAAGAAGAAGGGCAGCGAGAACCTGTTCCCCAAGTTCACCACCTGGCGCGAACAGATTGACGGCCAGTACTGGTTCCCCACCTACACCCGAGCCGAGGACACCCTCCAGTTCTCCATGGGCGGAGTAAAGATCCGAGAGATCATCAAGTACACCAACTACCGCCGCTTCGGATCAAAATCAAGGGTCACCTACGAAGGCCAGGAAGTGCAGAAAGCGGAGCCGAAGCCCGGAGACCAAAAACCGCCCGAGCCGCCAAAGCCGCAGTAGGGCCAGGTTTCAAAGTTCAGGGCACAAGACTCTCGACCAAAGCCGCTTTGGGTACAACTAAAGAATTGTCATCTTGACCCCGAGCTTGCCGAAGGGGAGAGACCTGCTTTTCGCCGGTGCGCCGAGAGGGGGGACCGGCCCACCCGCCCATCCCTAAATCTTTGGCCCCCGCTTGTGCCGCGCAACTCAACATTCCGGGAGTAGTCTATCGTCCGGTTCGAGGCAAAGGATGGTCTTCGATTGACGCATGGACAAAAACAACTTTGACCAACCCAACTGCTAAAGCGCTCCTGACGATTTCCCAGGAAGAATTCTTAGCATGAAAAATAAACATAAAACCCTCTCCGAAATCTGGGATATTATAAGCGCAACCAGGGGTGCTGCCTTGGGGTCTGTCGCGGCAGCGATTTAAAATTCAGCGGTAATTGCACAGCAGCGAGCAGCCCGCTTCGGCACGCGCAGAGCTGCGCCAGCTAGGTCCATGAATCCACCTCCCACGTTAGATTCGGTGCCATCCACCCTGTTGCCGGGTACGCGCTTCGGCAGTTACGAGATTCTTCAGCGACTGGGCGCGGGCGGCATGGGTGAAGTCTATCGCGCTAAGGACACCCGCCTCGACCGCCAGGTCGCGATCAAAACCCTTTCGCTGGACCGCGGTTCGCAATCGGAAGCCTTGTCGCGTTTCGAGCAGGAGGCCCGTTCTGCCTGCGCGCTGAATCACCCGAACATCGTGACGATTTATGAACTCGGGCACGTGAACGGTACGCGCTTTATCGCGATGGAACTGGTGGATGGAGAAACGGTGCGTGCGCTACTCGCCTCCGGCCCTATCCCATTTCGCAAGGCGGTTGCAATCGCGGCGCAGATTGCCGACGGTCTTGCCAAAGCGCACGAGATTGGCATCGTTCATCGCGATCTGAAACCCGAGAACTTGATGGTTTCTCGCGAGGGTACGGCCAAGGTACTGGATTTTGGTCTGGCGAAACTTCTTAAACTCGGCGACGCCCGCAGTTCGGATGCGAGTACCACCATCACCGAGCATGGAACAGTGATGGGCACTGTCGGCTACATGTCGCCGGAGCAGGCGACCGGCGAAGAAGTCGATTTTCGCTCCGACCAGTTTTCCTTCGGATCCGTGCTCTACGAGATGGTCACAGGATTTCCTGCCTTCCGGAAAAAAACTCACGCGGAGACCACGGCCGCCATCCTTCGCGATGAGCCGGAGCGTCTCGGTTCCAGAATGCTGCAAGCCCCCCCTCCCTTCCTTTGGATCGTGGAGCGCTGCCTGGCCAAAGACCCCAAGGAGCGCTACGCCTCCACCCGCGATTTAGCTCGCGACCTCGCGGCGGTGCGAGACCGTCTCGCCGAGGCGTCGGCGCGCCCTTTGCAGCCTCGTCCCAACAATCTGCCAGCGCAACGCACCGCATTCATTGGACGCGAACTCGAAGCGACTGCACTCCGTCAGCTCTTGAGCCGCGTGGACGCGCAGCTCGTGACCCTCACCGGTCCGGGTGGCATCGGGAAGACACGACTCGCCTTGCAGGTAGCGGCCGAAGCCGCCGCCGAGTTTCCAGGGGGTATTTGCTTCGTCCCTCTGTCGGCAGTGAGCGACCATGGTTTGATCGTTTCCACCATTGCGCAAGCGTTGGGCATGCGCGAAACCGGGAATCAGTCGCCGCAGGAAAGCTTGAAAGAATACTTGAGCGGGCTGGACCAGCCGATGCTTCTCTTGCTCGACAACTTTGAGCACCTCGTCTCCGCCGCACCGGTGATAGCGCAGCTGCTCACTACCGGCCCGAAGCTCAAGGTCGTGGTCACAAGCCAGGCGCCGCTTCACGTCTATGGCGAACATGAATTCCCTGTGCCGCCTCTTGCGCTGCCCGATCTCAAGTCCATTCCGGCTCTGGAAGTGCTTTCGCGTCTTCCAGCGGTCGCGCTCTTTGTGGAACGCGCCCAGGCGGTGAAGCGCGAATTCGCGCTCACCAGGGAAAACGCACCCGCGGTGGCAGCCATCTGCGCTCGCCTTGACGGCCTGCCTCTGGCCATCGAACTGGCGGCGGCGCGCATCAAGCTGCTTTCGCCGTCCGCCATGTTGGCACGCCTCGAGAGCCGTCTGAACCTGTTGACCGGCGGCGCCCGCGATCTGCCGACCCGGCAACAAACTCTTCGCAGCACCGTGGACTGGAGTTACGGCTTGCTCAATGCCTCGGAACAGACCCTCTTCCGGAGGCTTTCCGCCTTTGCCGGCGGCTGCACGCTGGAAGGGGTGGAAGCCGTATGCGATACCAAGAGCGATCTCGGCCTCGACATACTCGACGGCATGGCGTCCATGGTGGACAAGAGCCTGGCGCAACAGGTCGAACAAGTCGATGCGGAGACACGATTCCTCATGCTCTCCACCATCCGCGAGTATGCACTCGAACGCCTGGCCGAGAGCGACGATGAAGCTGCAACTCGCCGCGCCCATGCCGCTTACTACCTCGTGCTTGCCGAAGAAGGTGCCGAGGACGTGGTCGCTCATCCCTATTGGCTCGACGTTTTGGTGGGCGCCCACGACAACTTCCGCCTGGCGCTCGATTATCTGATCAAAACTGGGGATGCCGAGTGGGGCCTCCGCCTCGCCGCCGCCCTGTTTCGCTTCTGGGAAACGCGCGAACATCTCACCGAGGGGCGGGACGCGATTGCCAGAGTGCTCGCGCTGCAAGGAACCGCGGCGCGTCCCAAGCTGCGCGCCCGCCTCCTGTTCGCCGCCGCGGTTCTGTCGGGCGAGCAGGGCGATTACCACGCTGCGCGGCGACTGTTCGAAGAAAGCCTTGAGACCTGTGTCAAGCTAAACGATAACCGCGGCGTTGCCGTCGCACTGAACGCGCTGGCCGTCAACGCTCGCGATCGTGGCGAACTGCCCGCTGCATCCTTACTCTTCGAGCGTTGTGTCACGATATGGAAAGACCTGGGCGATTCCGCTGACATCGCGCGCGCACTAAGCAACCTCGCCAATGTGACGAAGTTGCAGGGCGAATATGCGCGCGCATCCTCGCTTTACGATGAGTGCCTGACCATGTTCCGTAAAGCCGGAGATGACGCAGGTGTCGCCTGGACGCTGAATTACCAGGGCGACGTCGCGCGGGAAAAAGCGGACGTGGTCGCCGCACGCTCATTTTGCGAGCAGAGTCTGGCGGCGTTCCGTCAACTGCGGGATGGATGGGGAATCGCCAGCGCCCTCTCTGATTTGGCAAGTCTGAACTGCGATCTGGGGAACGACACCGAGGCGCGTCGTCTGTACGGCGAAAGCATCGAGATGTTCCAGGAGTTGGGTCACAAACGCGGCATCGCGAGGGTGCTCGAATGTCTCGCCGTAAGTGCCGCGGCGCAATCGAATGCGGAGCAATCGCTGCACCTGGCAGGAGCCGCCGCCGCACTTCGCCAACGATTGGGCGCTCCGCTCACGCCCACCGAGCAACCCAGGCTGGAGAAGGCCTTGGAATTTGCCCGCCGAGCGCTGGGCAGTAAGGCGAGTCTGACGGCGTGGATGGAAGGCTGGGCGATGCCGGTCCAGCGAGCCGTCCAAGAGGCGCTTGACGGCGACCTGGAACCAGGACTTCGGAGTCGATACTCTGCTTAACTCAGTTTGCCGTGGTGGGATCGATCAGCCGCCGCACTGCCGAAATGCGATTCGCCGGAAAGCCTCCGCGGCGTGCGTGTTCGCGAACCGTTTCCTCGTCCGGCGCCAAGTACACACAATAGAATTTATCGCCCGTGACGTAGCTGTGGAGCCACTTGATTTCCGGTCCCAGGTCCTTCAGCGCGCCTACCGACTTTTTGGCGATTGCCTGCAGTTCCGCATCCGATAAATTACCTGCGCCCGGGATTTCCCGCTCGATCACATATTGGGGCATGGCCACCTCACCGAACCGTCATGGTAGCAGAAGTTGCTTGGCGAGTGCACCTGCAGAGCCATACGGTAGTGCTGAATTCTGCACTTTCCTGACACTCTCTGCCACGCACGGCACACAGTGAATCCCGCTACGCACAACCAGGGGCTGGATTCTCTCGTGGGAAGATGAGTCCTGATAAACGCCCTTCCGGGAAGTCGGCACGTTACTTCAGGCCCAACAGCTAAAGCTAACCGCTTATGTCGGCGGGCACACCCAACCCATCCTAACCGTGTCACGGTCGAACGGCCCGGCGGGTGGCCCAGCCTTCCGCCAGCACAACCCAACGGTGGGCGGAGGTCTGATCGCACACTGGGACCGGGGCCGGCGATCATGACAGTTTGCGGGTTTGAGTCCGCAGCATAGCCAGGAAAGCTTTCGCTGCGTTG